>BFAU01000075.1 GCA_008975185.1 bacterium MnTg04
CAATCTTGTATACCAACTCGTCCTCGTCCAGCGGTTCGGTACGCACCCCGGCGAGCTCACCACGAGACTCCAACCAATTGAAATAATATTCTAAACTGTCTCGCATCAGCGCAGTTGCAGCATCTATCGTATTACCGCGACGTTTCAAGCGAGCGAATCGCTGCAACTCGCCGATTGTATCCCGCGGCCGGCGGCCACCATCCAATGGGCCTGGCTGCACGATTGCGTCGCCACGATTCGCGTTATTCTCGTTGGCCAACACGTGGTTATTGGACAAAATAAGCTCGTTCCCGGATGTTCGGTCGGTTACGAAGCAACCCAGAGTGCCGGCGGTGGTACTGAAGTGCCCGATCGAGCCGCCAATCTGAAGCGGTCGATTTTTGCGCTGGTGCCATAGCTTGGCTTGCTTGACAACCCTACCGACGACCTCGACGTCACACTCGCCTCGGGCGCGACGGCGCACGCGATCGACAGCCTGTTCGATACCCGGGTCCGCAGACTGAATACGGACAGCAAGACGATAGTTGTTGCCGGCGCCGCGTAGACCGATAGCGAATGGCATTCGTGGTCGGGTGACGACCCGGGCGGAGACGCTGGCATCGGCTGCGGCTCTGGGCAGGCCGCTCGCTACGAGGATTGAACCTGAGAGCGTCTCGCCCATCAAGGACACTTTTAGTGTTTTTGCGTGCGCATAGTCCATAGCAACACTCCGAAGTTATGGCGTAATTGATCAGGCATGTTGCCAGAAAAGATTGCCGATCACGTTTATGGGGCGCGTGCGTCCCTTTTTACGCGCAGAATCTGCAACGTTACCGATCCGCCCAAAAAGCTGGGGATGCGAAGATACTACTCGCAAATCTAGACTTAGGGTGGACTTAACTGTCAGGAATAGACCTGTTGCGCCTACGAAAACTGATTGTAACTGGTTGAAAAAATTGGCGCGCCCGACAGGGTGCGAACCAGTGACCCGCGCTTTCGGGGGGCGTGAAATGCAGGTAGGCAAAATGAGCCCCCGCCCAACTGAAATCTTGGCCGACTAGGGGGCGTCGTCTTTTGGTCACGCGGAGGAGCTACGATCAGGCCTTCGTGTGCGGTTTAACCGAAAGCCGCTGCGTTGAGGGTTGCACAATCCGGACAACCGGCGCCGATCAGTGTGCCACCGAGAAATTTAGCAAAAGCGTAGATCACTAGACTGGTCGCAAAAATGTTCCCAAGATAGTTCCCAAATGGCATGTAGGTGGGAATGCGTTTTCAATAAAAACAATCAGTTACACTATTTCTCCAGTTTCTGTATCGGAAAATAGTTATTGTTTAGCGATGTTTGCCGACCGGTCTGGCTTTGATGCGGCGTACACGTGCATTCAGCTGCCCACTCAGATAGCGATTTTTGCGTTCAATGTAGTCGAGGCGCCAGGATCTTGCTCAAAAGATCGCGCTTGCGGTCGTTGCGTTCAAGATGGGGGTGCCTCTCGCCGGCATGGTAATCGACCAAGACCTCCCTGAAGAACTCGGCGTTCTCGACCAAAAGACGAATGGGCTCAGCTGTCTGCTGAGCATCGGCGATTGCTTGCCGCAAAATCTCCGGGGTCCAGCGCCGACCGTTGACCGCAACCAGGATTGACGCGGGCGGCAGGCCTCCAGCCGCGGCGGTAGACCCGGGGAGCACATCGAGGACCCGGTTGTCCTTGGTGGAAACAGAGAAGCCGAGCGAGTATGACAAATTGAGCAGCTCGCGGGTTTTCTCGCGGCCTTGCTGGGCAAGATTCGGCTCTGCCGTGTAAACCAGCCGCCAGCCGGAGTTCGTGATCCCGTTCAGTGGTGCAGCTGACTGGATCGAGTGGATTCGGCTATCGAAAAATCCTTTCCAGTCATAAGTCGCGACCTCTGCAAGCGCCGCGACGAGATCTGCGTATGAGTAAGGCACGACCTTGGCCAAGCCACTTTCGCCACCGAAAAAGGCGCGGCTAAAATCGTCCAGACTCCTGCGTCCATTGCTGAGTTGGCGAATAAGTGTGTCCACCTCCAGCCAGATCAACACGCCTTCGTCGTAGAAATCGACGCCGCGCCGCCACGAGGAGCCCTCAACGGGGCTGCCGAAAAGAATTTGTGCTGCCCGCGTCGTGTCGATAAGCGGGCGCCAGGTGCGTCCCGGGCGGTTCGAGAGTCTGGCGGCGATCCGGGCCAGCGCGTCGTGCGTATATTCGGGCGCCCACAATCCGCTTCGGGAGGTCAGGACCAGGCCCAGGTAAGAGGTGAGGCCCTCATAGACCCAGAGCAAATCCGTTTGAAATGGCATCTGGAAGTCGTCGCGCGTCAAGCCCGCGGGCCGTCGATACTTGGCGTTCCAGGAGTGCACGAACTCGTGGGGCAGAAGCCCGGCCCTCGAGTTCATACGCACCTCTTCCACCAGCGTCCTCTCAGGCAACCGGTTATCGCTCGATTCGTGGTGCTCCAGCCCGAAGGAGCGCACATGATCGCTCAGCGTCAGCAGGAAGTCGTATTTGCCGTAGTGGTACGAGCCAAAAAGAGCGATGCCTTCAGCGACCAGGTTCCGAAACGCTTGCACGGTTTCCGGTTTTATATCGAGCGCTTCTTCGCTATCGGCAACCAGGTGCAGTTGATGCCGCACCTCAGCCTTTCCGGTCAGGTCAAGAACCCGGTGATGGGCGCCTGCCGATACCGGGGAATCGACCAGTGTGGCCAGTGAAACCGTTGCGAAATGTATTTCGTCGCCCTCGCGCCCGTTCTCAACCAGCGCCGTAGCAAAACCCCATCCCGGCGGCAGAGTCAGAGAAGGCCGAAACATGATCTCGTGCGCCGACCTCCCGGCGGGATAGAGCAACAGCGTGTTCCAGCTCATGACCGCAAGCCGATCTGATGTCGCTGCCCCGGCGGTGAATTGGCCGCTACCGCTGGGTGGCAGAAAGTTAAGCTCGATATCAAGCTGAGTGACGCCCGCCGGGATGTTCACCTGGAAAGCGAACATCTCCCCGGGATCGCGAGCCCAGGGAACTGCTTGTCCATCGGCATAAAATTTGAGACCTGTAAGATTCACTATCGGGCCTGTGGGCCCATGCTCTCCCGGAAGCCATTTGGGATAAAGCAAAGCAAGGGAGCCGGGTTGAACGGACATTGAGAGGCGGGCATGAAAAATACGGCGTGTTGCGTCGCGCAGGTCAGCGTGAATATCGATTATCGCGGGTATTTCTTGTGCGAAAGCCGCGCTCTCGAACGAGAATCCGATGAGCATTGCCAGTATCGTTGCGATGCGCACGTTACGACAGATCGGTTTCATGGAGTTGCCTCGCCGGGAGTCAAAAAAGGTTAAGGCGCCATTCTACGTTACGGCGAGTCAGTCTGTGGCCGTTGGGCAGAGCCGGTAGGAGCGGCTTTAGCCGCGATTGAATTCTACATCGGGCCTGAAGGCCCTCCTACACGGCCAGATCGCCAGCGGCCGCATGTCGGGGTTTGATTCCAGGGTTCGTTAGCTTTTACCGGCATTCGAACAGGGCTGCCGGTTTCCTGGCAGCCCTGTTGGAGTATTGACTCTGCAGATGACTATTGGCCAGAGGTTTACTCCCCAACCGGTATGGCGGCGGTCGCGGCGACTCGCCACTTACCATCCAGTTTTTGCCACACGTGCATGCTCCAGTGTGGGTCGGGCGCACCGGCGCTGTGCACCATCACGGCGATGTCTTTGCTAAGGAAACGAACTTCATAGTCCCCGGCAACGTACGGTCCCGTCGGTGCATCGGCGCTTGCTGCCGCTTCGATCATTTCTGCCTTGCCCGTTACACCGGTTGGACCCAGGGCCAAAAGGTCGTCAGTAATAAAGTGCGCGACGGCGTCCGGTCCCGGGGCGGATCCCCATTCCTTGTCCAGTTGTATCAGCGCATCGGCGTCACCGGCATTTGCTGCGGGCGCAATCAAGCCCAGGCAAATTACAAGGCCGGCTATTTTTCTGATTTTCATGGTTTGCTCCTTTTTTGGCAGCCACCTGCCCGTGTGAAATAGATATTTTCCTAGCGATCATGAGGATCGCTGCTGATTCTTATTGGTGGCTAGCCTTTAAGTCTAGTGCAAGGGCGGAAATCTGCAAAGTTTCCTGCGGATTGTAGGTCTGGAAGGGACCACCGCCAGTGGTTTGAACCAAAATGACCGATGGCAATCTGAAAAAGTACTCCGGTTATAATGAATACAATGATTAGCAAGGGAAAATTTCTTGGGGCTGCCTTGTTGCCGTTGCTGCTGGCCGCATGCGCGGCAGCGATTCCATCGGCGCAGACCAGCGATGACGAACGTGCCCGATTATTGAGCGGGGACGCATTGCCGGCACACATGCGAACCGGGATCAGCCAGCCTGACGAAGATGTCCTCGGTCTCAGTGCGGACATGATCCGTTTCGCCGATCAGGCCACGGCCCACAGCGCAACCGATACCGGCAAAATCGAGGCGCTGTTGCGGGCACTGATCGAGTCGTCCGAAATGAACTTTGTATTTGACCCGGCGGCAACCTATACCGCGGCGCAGACCTTCGAACATGGGCGGGCCAATTGCCTGGCATTCGCCGGCATGGTGACGGTGATGCTCCGCCACCTGGATATTCGGGCCGAGTTTAACGAAGTGGACGTGCCGGAAGTCTGGGATATGCGGAGCCCGAAAACGATGGTTCTCTATAAACACGTCAATGTCATGATTCGCCCGCGCGGCGGGCGAAAAAAGATCGCCGATCTTGATCTCGCCGAGTATGACGATAGCTACCGGCAGAGAATCATTTCCGATGACCAGGGGGTCGCGCAGTTTTACAACAACCGTGCGATGGCCTATTTGTTCGACGAAAACATAACGGATGCGTTCAGCTACCTGGTAAAAGCCATCGAGCTCGATCCACGAGCCTCGTACTTGTGGGCCAATCTCGGTTCCTTGTACCGGCGCACGGGTAATCGTGAGGCCGCCGAACTTTCCTACAAGGCCGCATTGACTGAAAAACGGGGCGACCTTATAGCGATCAGCAACCTGGCGCGCCTCTATTCAAACGACGGCAAAACAGAACTGGCTCGCAAGTTCGACAAAAGGGCGGAATATTTTCGCAGCCGTAACCCGTACTTCCGGTACCGGCAGGGCATGGACGCTTTTGCGGAACAGGACTACAAAGTCGCCATGAGCCATACCAAGGCCGCGATCCGGATGTATTCGAAAGAGCATCGCTTCCATTTTTTGCTGGGCGCAATTTATCGGGAAACCGGCAAAGAGAAGAAAGCAATGGCCAGTATGCAAAAAGCGGTAGAGATGAGCACGGACGCGAACCAGAAAGCCAGGTATCGGAGCAAAATGGATCACCTGCTTTCATCGCGGTGATATCGGCCGGCCAGACCAGGGCGGGTACGGTTCCGCCCTTAGCGTTAGGGTGTTTTGTACTGCTCAAGCCGCTTGCGATATAGCAGCAGCACACCCGGACCAAGAGCCAGAAACATCACGGCGATGCCTGTAACGATACCCCAGCCGGAAAATATCGGCGCCGAGCATTCTTCCTTGTATCGGATATACACGTGGCAGGGGACCGCCACCAGCAGTTCCAACACGCTGCCCGCAAGCAGACGGGAAATCATTCTGTGAACCAGCGATTCTTCGTCTTTGACATAGCGATTAAACGCCAGACCCCAGACTATCCAGGCCGGTATCCAGGAGAACATCAGCAAAGCAAATCCGAAATCGGAATTAGTGAGCGCCGATTTCCACGCGGTGTCGATTGCGAAGGCGACCGAGATTAGCGCACCGGTAGTCAACAGGCCGGTGGCGAACGCGGTTGTCCAAACAATTCGCTTCAAATTGGATCGAGGTATCGGACGGCGAAACGAGCGGTCGACGGAAACAAACAGAACCGCCTGCGACAGCAGCAGACCCAATATTGGAAGAATCATCAAGCCGGCGCCCATCAAGTTTTCAAACGAGTCCCAGTCCCAGTAGATATCCTCGAATCGCACAATCCAGGTTACGGAATCATCGATAAGAATTGACCACAGCGGCATGAACAGCAGGTACAGAAGAAGCAGATAAACAGCTGATACCAGCAAACCCCATCGACGCATGGCTGTCTCCCGACCGAATGGTCTTTTGGTTGTAACAGAGCTAAATATCTGCCGCCGGCCTCATTTGCCAACGAATCACGAGCGTCACTGACAACAAAAAGATCAGCATCGGGGCGCCTGATGATCCGCCGCCACCGCCACCGCCCGACACTGTATTCGTTACGGTGACCGCGGTGATGGCCGACGAGGAGACGCCAAAAATGTCGGTTACCGTTAATTGAAAATTGAATGTTACGCTGGCGTTGACCTGGGGCGCGACAAAACTGGTGATTGCCGAATCCGGATTGTTCAAGGTGACTGCCGGGCCGACCGTCTGCACCCAGGCAAAGGTGATGAGGTCTCCATCCGGGTCTGCCGAATTCGATCCATCGAGGACTACGGTCACTCCTTCTCGAATGGTTTGACTGAATCCGGCGTTTGCGGTCGGCGCGCTGTTGGCAACATTTCGAATCGTAACGTTTGCGATATCGATTGTCAGAACGCCGCCGCCCGGGGCAGAAAGAATCACCTGGAAGTCTTCGTCGCCTTCCGCTACGTTATCCGCAAGCACCGGGATCTCGATCGACCTGGCGGTCGCATCGCCGCCCGCCCAGTCGAGTTGCCCGCTTAACGCCGTGTAGTCAGTCCCGCTGGTCGCCGAGTTGTCTACGGTCTGGTATTGAACGCTCAATGCGCCTTCCGCGCTGCCGCGACGATTTACCATGACTATAGCCAGGGTATCGCGCTCGCCGACCTGTTGAGCAGCAGCGACGAAGCCCATCGAACTGGGCGCGCCGGCATCGCTGATAAAGACACTGGCGACATCGGGCGGTGTAATCGTCGCGCCTCCTTCCGGCTGATACAGGCGCACGAAGAATCGTTCGGGGTCTTCGCTGAGCCCGTCGGCGGTCAGGCTGATGGAAATTACCTTGTCGGCGCTTTCGCCATCGGCCCAGCTCAAAACGCCGGCGCCGGAAACATAGTCCAGTGTGCTCGCGGAACCGGGTTGGGTGTCCCAGGCGACGCTGACGGCGCCGCTGGCGCCGCCGCTTCGGCTGACGGCCAGCTGCAGTGCGCTTCCTTCACTGGCTCCGCTGGTCGCTGCAATCGAGAAAGTTCCTTGTGGTGAATCGAGAGTTTGATCTTGCAGGACGAACAATCCGCTGTTGATATCGCTGAGCAACAGGTTGCCGCTGGGCAGGTACGGATAAACGCCCCATGCGCCGTCAAAGGTCGCCAGGTTGTGGGCCGAAAAAGTATCGAGAAACCCGCTTTCAGCCGGCTGAACCGGGTTGCTGATGTCCAGAATCGTCAGGCCACGGGTGTAATTTGCCAGGTAGTAGCGATTGCCGCGCACGAAACCGTTGTGGTCGATTGCCGCTTCCGCGCCGGTCCAGGTTTCCGCCAGGACGGGTTGCGCGAGGTTGCTCATGTCAAATATGCGCAACCGCGTGTTGCCGCCAAAATCGAGTTCGTCGAGTTCGTCCTGAACGAACGCGTATCTGCCGTCACGGGTAAACCACGCCGAGTGTACGTAACCCAACCCGGCATAACTGGTCAAACTGAGACGAAAAGGGTTCGCCGGATTTGTCGCGTCCCAGATTTGAAAACTGTCCTCGTTTGCATCGATCAAGACGACACAATAATTCGTTGCGCCAGGGCACTGGTTGATCCGCGCATCGCGAATGGTTACCGAGCTAAGGTCATGCGAATCGCCGCCTGTGGGAGCGGCGGCGGCCAGCGTCAGCACAGTTGGTACGTCAAGTGCGTAAGCTCGGATTCTGCCGCCGCTCAGGTCTGAGCCGGCGGTGTACAGGACGGGCGGTACGCCATCGACTGCCAGGCCGGTCGTGTAGTCCAGGTTCGTAATATAGACATTGTGTGCGCGCAGTTCTGGCGATATAGCGACGGAGCCGCCAACCGTGTGCGGCAGGGTGGACAGATCGATGAGCCGCAGGCCGATATTTGAAGCATCGGTCGTTACATAGGCATACGCACGAAAGCGTTGGCTGGTTTCATCGAAAAACTGGTAGACCTTGATATCCCGCCAGGTTGAACTGGCGCCCGCAACGGTGTCTATTTCCACTGGCGCCGAGGGGTTGCTGACATCGACGATGGCGACGCCATTGCGCAAACCGATCAATGCGTACTCGCGCTCGGTATTCAGATCATAAAACCCCCAGATGTCGTTGGCGTGCTGCGGATCGCTACTGAATTCGTCCAGCGCAATTTGCGACCAAAGGTTTACGTTGTTGCACGATAGCCCGCCGGCGGATCCATTGACGCAATCAGCGGCCGAGATCGCTGGGTTACCGGATGCCGCCTCGCCCAGGTTTTGGGTGCTGTCAGCTATCGCTGTGCTCGCCAGGCAAAGCAGGCAAAAAACCGCCGCGCTCAACAGATTGTTTATCATGCTCGGTCTTGCACCCCTTCTGGCTGGCGATATCGATTGCCCATGGAGCCAGCGTAACCGGCCCTCAACCGTGCATGTTGATCGGATATACGGGAATTGGCAAAAAAATTGCAGCAGGCGCGACCCGTCGGACCGGGCAGTCGAAGTGCTTCGCTCAGGTCGACAGGCGCTTTTGCCGGCCGGTGAGCACGGTCTCGGAATGTGTATCCAGGCCCTGTGGCTTGTCGAAGCGTGGCTCCGCGCAAACCTGGTTGCGGCCAAGGGCTTTGGCCTGATACAGCGCTTCGTCGGCCCGTTGAATGGTTTCCTTGATTTCCTCGCCAGCCCGGTACTGGGCTACGCCGACAGACACGGTTACCTTGATATCATTGACGAAGGTACGCTTCTCTGTCAGTTCGCGAATTCGCTCGGCGCAATTTATTGCGCCCGGCAGCCCGGTGCCGGGAAGCAGCACGATAAATTCCTCGCCACCGTATCGGCCCATTGGATGACCCCGCCTGCGGACCTGATCCATCGATCGCAGGATGCCGCCGGCGCGCATCGTGAACTCCGCAAGCACCTGGTCTCAAGCTTGGTGGCCGTGCTCGTCATTGACGCGTTTGAAATGATCGAGGTCGAAAATACAGATCGAAAAAATCCGGTTTTCTTCATCGGCACGGATTTTTTCCTCGTCCAGACTGCCCATGATGAAACGGCGATTATAGGTCCGGGTCAGTTCGTCGCGCTCCGCCTGGTGGGTGGCGGTTTCAACGGCGCGCTTCAGGCTATGATTCTGCTGGCGCAGCTTTTGCTTGAGGCTGCCGACGTAGTTGCCAAAATAGGCGCTCCACAAGATCATCACGATCAAAACGGAATACCGCAGTGCTTCGCGAGTCAGTACGTCCTGGCTGGCATGAAGGACATTGTCGAAAAACAGTAAGGCGCCGTAGCCTCCGAGCGCGAACGCGGCGAGTAACAGCAGTTCCCCGCGGCTCAACCGGAACATCCCGAAAAGCATGGTCATCACATAGACCATCAGCATGACGTCTCTGGCTGGCGGCGACAGGTACATCAGACCCAGGATCCAGCACATCGCGACCAGGCACTGAAAAAGCGTTAGCGATGGATCTTTGAAGCGTTTGTTAAGGCCAGAGCGCAAAACGATAAAAATCAACAGATTAGTAACCGCAATGCCACCGAGCAGGTACAGCAGGAGATCCTGGTCCAGCGTCAGGATTCCGCTGTAGTACCCTGCGAGACCAAGGGAGACCCACAAGACGTACGAGATCAGCGCCATGCCGGATCGGCGGAGGCGCAAGGCCTGTTTTTGATCGTTTTGCGGTACCAGTGAAAAATCCACTTACCAGTCCGTGGTTTGGTGAATGTCGCATAGCATCGGGGAAATCGGCTTTACAAAGCGTGAGGGTTGTCGCATTCGTGAAAACTGCGCGGATTATGTCAAATCAATTATTTCAAAAAGGCCCAATCAGAGGACCTGCGGGACGCGGGGCCTGCCGATGACCTCAATACCGTGCTCGCGAACGATAATTCCTGGGCCAGGGCTGCTTAGCCGAGGATGCTCTCCCGGCGGTAAAACAAACTGGCAAGCCAGACAAATATTGCGCCGGCCAGCAAGGTGCTTGCTGCCGAGACCAATATCCACTCCGTCTGCAATGCTTCGCCTTTCATGATGGCGGTGATCAGCAAGTGCTGGCTGAGACTGGGAACGGCCATCAACTCGAAGGTGGCGTCAAGCGAGAATATCGCCGCAAAAATAATGGGCAAGGTCGGTACCAGCAGCACGATCGTCAGGTAAGTCTGGGCTTCCTTGTAGCTTCGGGTGAACGAGGCAACCAGCGTCATCATGCCGGCGCCGAACAGGGTAAATGGCAGCATGACCGCGAACACCGACAAAGCGATACCGGGACCGAAGTTGGC
>BFAU01000076.1 GCA_008975185.1 bacterium MnTg04
AGTCATGCAAAACTCCGGCATACCGGCAACCGGCCATGGCGCCAAGGCCCTGCAACATATATTGCATACATTTCCACGCGACGAACTGTTACAAAGTACGGTCGCCGATCTGATCCGCACGACGCTCGGTATTTTTCACCTGCAGGAGCGGCAACGGATCAAATTGTTCGTGCGCCGCGATGCATTCAGACGGTTTTTCAGTTGCATGGTTTTCGTGCCGCGTGACAGATACACCACCCAGATCCGGCTGCGCATAGAAGAAATCCTGATGCGCGCCTTCGATGGGGAATCGCTGAAATCCACGGTTCAGCTATCGGAATCGAATCTCGCCCGCGTACACACGATCGTCAGGATCAAGCCCGGCGCCAATCCCAAAGTGTCGATTATCGGAATCGAGAACGAAATCGTCGACGCAGTCAGGTCCTGGGAAGATCATTTGCAGGACATTCTCATCGAGCGCTTTGGCGAAGCGCGCGGATTGCAACTCAAGCAAATGTATGGCCAGCAGTTTCCGGTCGCGTACAAAGAAGATGTGACGCCAAGGGAAGCGACCTTCGATATCGAACGCCTGGCCGCACTGACCGATAAATCCAGCAGCCTGAGGATGAGCCTCTATCGGCCGGAATCCTATGCGAAGAACCAGCTGCGCTTCAAATTGTTCCACCGCGATAATCCGATACCCATTTCAGACGTATTGCCGACGCTGGAAAACATGGGTCTCAAGGTCATCTCGGAGCAGCCGTACCACGTGCGTCTTGAGGACGGTAAAAGCATCTGGATCCAGGATTTCCAGATGGTCTATGAATCCGAAGCCCTGGTTCCGGCCGAGGTCAATGAAATTTTCCAGGGATCGTTTGCCAACAGCTGGCTGGGCAACGCCGAGAACGATGGCTTCAACCGGCTCGTCCTGGCGGGCCGCCTCGAGTGGAGAGAAGTCGCCGTTTTGCGGGCCTATTGCCGCTACCTGCTGCAGACCGGTCTGCCTTTCAGTCAGAAATACATGGAGCAGGCGCTTTGCCGCCACGTCCAGATCGCGAGGATGCTGGCGGAATTGTTCAGGGCAAAGCTGAAACCGGGCATTGGCAGCCAGCGGCGCCAAAAAGAGATCGACAGGCTATGTTCCGGGATTCGGCACGCGCTGGACCAGGTGCAAAGCCAGGATGAAGACCGGATTCTCGCCGCGTTTCTGACTGTCATCAAGGCGACTTTACGCAGTAATTTTTATCAGCCGGATGAGCTTGGCGAGCCAAAGCCTTATATTTCTTTCAAACTCGACCCGCGGATGATTCCGTCGCTGCCCCTGCCACGGCCCAAGTTCGAAATTTTTGTTTATTCGCCCCGGATGGAAGGTGTCCATTTGCGTGGCGGCATGATTGCGCGGGGCGGTCTGCGCTGGTCGGACCGGCAGGAAGACTTTCGTACCGAGATACTCGGCCTGATGAAAGCCCAGACGGTCAAGAACACGCTGATCGTACCGATGGGCGCCAAAGGGGGATTCGTCTGCAAACGGCTGCCGGAAGGGCCGCGTGAAGAAATCCAGCGGGAAGTCGTCGACTGTTACCAGACCCTGATTCGCGGCATGCTGGATCTCACCGACAACCTGGTCGAGGGCAAGCTCGTCCCGCCCAGGCGGGTGGTTCGGCACGACGGTGACGATCCATACCTGGTGGTTGCAGCGGACAAGGGAACCGCAACGTTTTCCGATATCGCCAATTCGGTAGCCCGTGACTATGGATTCTGGCTGGGCGATGCGTTCGCCTCCGGCGGCTCCGCCGGCTATGACCACAAACGCATGGGGATTACCGCCAAAGGCTGTTGGGAAGCAGTCAAGAGACATTTTCGTGAAATCGGGATCGATATTCAAAATCACGACTTCACGGTAGTCGGGATCGGCGACATGGCCGGCGACGTGTTTGGCAACGGCATGCTGTTGTCGCGACATATCCGGCTGCAAGGCGCGTTCAATCATCTGCACATCTTCCTGGATCCCGACCCGAACCCCGAAAGCAGCTACGAAGAAAGGAAAAGGCTTTTCGAAACGCCGCGCTCGAGCTGGTCCGATTACAACAAAGACCTGCTCTCCGCGGGCGGCGGGATATTCTCGCGCACCGAGAAAAGCATCCCGCTGAGCAATGAGGTCAAGGCCATGCTCGACACGGACGCGAACAACATGCGACCGCAGGAGCTGATTCAAAGCCTGCTGAAAATGCGTGTCGACCTGTTGTGGAACGGCGGTATCGGTACCTACGTCAAAGCCAGAAGCGAGAGTCACATCGATGTCGGCGACCGCGCCAACGATGCGCTGAGGGTGGACGCCGATGATCTGCAGTGCGCCGTTATCGGCGAGGGCGGAAATCTGGGTCTGACCCAGCTTGGCCGGATCGAGTACGCTTTGGGAGACGGCCGAATCAATACCGACTTCATCGATAACTCGGCAGGCGTCGACACCTCCGACAGGGAGGTAAACATCAAGATCCTGCTCAACCTGGTCAAACAAACCAGGCCGCTGACCACCAGTCGCCGGGACCGGTTGCTGGCGGCGATGACCGATGAAGTGGCGGAGCTGGTGCTGCGAAACAATTACCTGCAAACCCAGGCCATCAGCATGATGGAAGCGCACGCCGCCGAACGGCTCAACGAGCATGCTCACTTGCTGGTCGCGATGGAACGCAGCGGCGAGCTGGACAGAGAACTCGAATTCCTGCCCTCCGATGAAGAAATCAACGAACGGCGCAAGGCCAACAAGGGATTTACCCGACCGGAATTATCGGTGCTCCTCAGTTATAGCAAGATTTCGCTTTACCGGCAGCTCGTCGATTCGGACGTGCCGGAGGATTCGTTCCTGGCCCGGGAGTTGCATCGCTATTTTCCGAAGCCCCTGCAAAAACATTACACAGAAATTATGGCCGATCACCGCCTGGAACGGGAGATCATTGCCACGGTCGTGACCAACAGCGTCATCAACCGCATGGGCCCGGTATTTTTCCAGCGCGCCCAGGAAGATACCGGCGCAGATGCGGCGGCGGTGGCCCGTTCCTACACCATTGCCCGCGAAATTTTCGACACGCGGAAGATCTGGGAAAAGATCGAATCACTGGACAACGCGGTTCATGCCAATGTCCAGTACTCGATGATGTTCCAGATTTCCAGGCTGTTGAGGCATGCGACGCACTGGCTGCTCGCTCATCATCGGGATGCGCTCGATATCGAGGCATTGGTTACCCGTTGCCAGCCCGGCGCGCGCATCCTGGCCCGCAAACTGAACAAACTGTTGAGCGGCAATGAATTGAAGCGTTTCCGGGAATCGACGCGGCTCTACGAAAATATCGGCGTGCCCGAGTCTATCGCAAGATACATGGCAGGAATCAATGCGCTGTATTCTGCGCTGGATATTACCGAAGTCGCCAACCGGCGGAACGTGGACGTCGAATTCGCCGCGCGCATTTATTTTGAAATCGGCCGAGGGCTGGCGCTGGACTGGATCCGGGACCAGATCGAAATTCTCCATGTCGAGGGCCGCTGGCAGGCGGTCGCGCGCGGAACCTTGAGAGACAACCTTTACGAATTGCAGGCAACGCTGACCGAACAAGTGATACGTAACCATCGCGGAAACAACCCGGTCGACAGGGTCAGTACCTGGCTGACCCTTCATCAGGCGCAGATAGGCCATGCCAATCAGACTCTGGATGACATGCGCATGGGTGGCAACCTGGACTTTGCAACCTTGTCGGTTGCCCTCCAGGAGATCCGCAAGCTGAGCATCCAGTCCTGAAGTCGCGCCGGAGCCTCGCCAACAAACGCCAAGCCCGGACAAGTATTGACGGCCTCAGCGGAGACCTGCTCATCGAAGCGGTATTACGCGGCGACCTGGAAATCCGCAAGCATAATGGGACAATCATCCTGCCCGACTGGCATGCATAATTGGTTTCTTCATCGCCGGCAAAACGGTAGGCTTTGCCTACTCTCCCCGAAATTGGTGATTTGATGGATGGTCAGCTGGTGCTTTTGCGTCACGGTCAAAGTGAATGGAATCTGCAAAACCGGTTTACCGGCTGGACCGATGTCGATCTGACAGACCGGGGTTCGTCCGAGGCCGCCGAGGCTGCAGAATTATTGCAGGCGGAGGAGCTGCAGTTTGATGTGGCATTCACATCGGTGCTCAAAAGAGCGATCCGAACGCTGTGGGTCGTGCTGGATATCCAGGACCGGATGTGGCTACCGGTCATCAGGAGCTGGCGTCTTAACGAACGCCATTATGGCGGCCTGCAGGGACTGAACAAGTCGGAAACGGCCGCCGAATATGGCGATGAGCAGGTGCTGGTCTGGCGGCGGAGTTATGACACGCCGCCTCCGAAGCTGGCTCTCGATGATCCGCGGCATCCGCGGTTCGACCCATGTTATCGGGATCTCGATGAAAACCAGTTGCCGGCCAGCGAAGCATTGAAGGACACGCTGGATCGGGTCCGGCCGTTTTGGGATGGCAGCATATTACCGCAATTGCAAAAAGGCGCCCGGGTCATGATCGTCGCGCATGGCAACAGCCTGCGCGCGCTGGTAAAAATGCTCGATGACATTTCCGACGAAGAAATCGTCGGTTTTAATATCCCGACCGGTATTCCGCTGTTATACGACCTGGATGACCGGCAACGACCGGTCGCCCGGCGTTTTCTCGGTGATCCGGAAGCCGTAAAAGCGGCGGCTGAGGCAGTCGCCAATCAAGGCCGATCACAGCAACCGGAAAATTGAACGGGCCAGGCCGATAAACCAGGGAATCAGTCGGTCACGATCGTATAACACGGATGGTAGACCTTGCCCGGCAACTTCATCCGCTGGTCATCGATAAACCCTGATAGCAGCTTGTCGATCGCCTGCATGATTCGCCGGTCGCCACGAATTTTGAACGGCCCGTGCTCGCGAACCATGCGAATTCCCTCATCCTTGACATTGCCGGCAACGATGCCTGAGAAAACCCGCCGCAGGTTTATCGCCAATTGCGCGGCCGGCAGATCGCTGCGCAGTTCGACCGCCGCCATGCTCCGATGATTGACGGCGAAGGGTCTTTTCATTTCCAAGGGTATCCGCAGCAACCAGTTATAGTAATAAGCATCGCCCGTTTTGCGCCGGTTCCTGGCGACATCGGCAATCGATTTTGTTATCTGCCTGGCAACACCGATCGGATCATTTTCGATAATCCGGTAATGCTTCCTGATATCTTCACCCAGCGTCTTCACGAGGAATTCATCGATACGCCTGAAATAGGCTCCGCTCCCCGCCGGGCCAGTGAAAATCAGCGGCATTTCGATGGCGTCGTTTCTTTCATCGCTGAGTACGCCGAGGAGGAACAGTATTTCTTCCAGGGTTCCGGCGCCGCCGGGGAAAACCACGATCCCGTGGCCCATGCGCAAAAATGCCTCCAGGCGCTTTTCGATATCCGGCAAAACCACCAGGTGATTGACAATGGGGTTTGGCGATTCCGCGGCGATAATGCCGGGTTCGGTAACGCCGACATAGCGGCCGTTACGCATACGTTGCTTGGCATGGCCGACCGCGGCGCCTTTCATGGGGCCTTTCATCGCGCCCGGTCCGCAGCCGGTACAAATGTCCATGCCGCGCAGCCCAAGCTGGTAGCCCACCTCTTTGGAATAGTCGTATTCCCGGGCGCCGATCGAGTGCCCTCCCCAGCAGACAACCAGCCGCGGCGTCATCCGCAAATGCAACAAGCCGGCGTTTCGCAAAATATGAAAAACCAGGTTTCTTATCCCGCTGGCGGATTGCGTGTCGGGCTGATCGCTGCCATATAGCTTGCTGGATATGAAAACGATATCCCGCAAAACGGCGAACAGGTGGTCCTTGACGCCATTGAGCATTCGACCGTCGACGAATGCACAGACCGGCGCATTTCGTACCTCCAGCCTGATCCCTCGTGTTCGCTGGACAATATCGATCTCGAAGTCAGGGTATCGCTCGAAGACCTCGGCCGCGTCATCCGTTTCCTCGCCGCAATTGAGTACCGCCAGTGCGCAGCGCCGAAACAGGTCATCGAGTTCGCCACGACCCGCTTCGCGCAGACGGCTTACCTCGTCCTGCGACAATAACTCCAGCATGCCTCTCGGGGTTACCGAGGCATCCAGGGTCTCCACACAATAATCCTGGTCCTGTGGGTCATGTTCCTGCGCAGCCTGGTCCGGTTTCTTGTTGATCATTTGCTTATTCACTTATCGGGTCCGCAACCCAATAATAGTACTCCGTCAACGCGATCCAGAACCATTTTTGCAACCAATTGTGCGCACTGTGCATCATCTTTTGAAACACCCGCCCGTTGGGGAACTCCATGAAGCGCATCCTTGCCGTAAGCCTCGCCGTCTGTCTGTTGTTCGGGCCCAGCCCGGCAAACGCTGCCCAGGATTCATCGGTGACGCCGGAAGAAAGAGGCGCGGCATTCATCGCCGCGCTGAATCCCGACTCCGGGACGGATTGGGAAACCTACATAACGAAGAATTTTTCGGCTGACTTTATCGAACGCCGCGGCCCCGATGGTTTGCTTCGCATGATGACCATGATCTCGGGTGACGTGGGCAGGGCAATAATCGAGTCTCTTGAAATTCGGGAAGAAAATACACTGCACCTCGTCGTTTATTCGGAAACTGCCGACCATTGGCTGCAGTTTGAGCTGGGTTTCGCTTCCTCTGGGGAAAAGCTTTTTAATTCCCTTGCGGCGCAGTTCATCCCTGCCCCACTGGCCCAGGGAAAGAGCGGCTTGTCTGCGACCGATCTGGCCGAGGAGATCGCCGCTTACGTACAGGAAAAGGCAAGATCCGATCAGTTTTCGGGCTCCGTCATCGTCGCCCGCCATGGCAAGCCGCTTTTTGCCGCGGCCTTTGGCGACGCCGACAAGAAAACACGGCGAAAAAACACCCTGGATACGCCGATAAATCTTGGGTCGATGAACAAGATGTTTACGGCGCTGGCAATTGCCCAGTTGGTGGACGACGGACAAATGGACTATACAGACACGGTTGGCCAGCACCTGCCCGATTATCCGAATGCTGTAGTCCGAGACAAAGTAACGATTCACCAGTTGCTCAGCCATACATCCGGACTGGGATCCTATTGGGGTGAAGAATACGACAGCAAAAAAAACGGCCTGGATACGGTGGCCGATTTTGTCGACTTATTCGCCGAGGACCCGCTCGAACAACCGCCGGGGCAAGGCTTTCTTTACAGTAACAGCGGCCCCACCGTTGCCGGACTGATCATAGAAAAGGCGTCCGGCATGAGTTACTACGACTATATCAGGAAAAATATTTATCGGCGGGCGAACATGATGCATAGCGATCATTACCGCAAGGACGACAACGACGCAGGTTTCGCAATCGGCTACGAAAAGTCCGCAACCGGCGAATGGAAAGACAATATTGACTGGCTGGGTATGATCGGCGGGCCAGCTGGCGGTGGCTACGCCTCGGCCAACGATCTATTACGTTATGCGAACGCGCTGTCCGGTGGGAGCATCGTCAGCCCGGATCAGGTGACGATGGTTACCACCGGCAAGATCCGGCTGGCGGAGGATTTCGCTTATGGCTACGGCTTCGGTGACCACATGCTCGCGGGCCAGCGTTTTGTCGGTCACAACGGCGGAGCACCCGGCACCAACGCCGAATTCAGCCTGTTCCCGGAACTCGGATACACGGTTATCGTTCTTGCCAATTATGGCCATGCGGCGACCCCGGTGGCCGACTACCTGCGCCAACTAGTCGCGCACAGCCTGTAGCCACTGGCAGGACCCGGACATTTTTCGACCCACCGGCTGCCGCGCCAGCGCAGAATCGAGTCCCTGGCGGATTATCCTGAATTGCGCTCGCCGCACCGCGCGGAGAAGGCCGGCGAGCCTGGAAAACTGATATGCTCGCCGATTCTCCAACATCAAAGGCTGAATCAATGAAACATTTTTTGGGACTCATCATGGCCTCCGGCCTGGTACTCGCAGGCTGTGAGCAGGCCACCCAGGAACCTGGCTCCGAAGCGACCGAAGCAGACAGTGAAATAGCTGCCGATGATGTTGCCATCGCTGGCAACCCGTTGCTTGCGGAATGGGATACACCGTTTGGCGTACCGCCGTTCGATCTGATCGAGGACGAACATTATCTGCCGGCGCTGCGTGAGGGGATAAGGCGGACTCTGGCCGAAGTAGACGAGATCATGGCCAACCCCGATGCGGCAACCTTCGCCAATACTTTGGAGGCACTCGAAACGGCCGGTGGCGATCTATCCCGGGTGTCCAGAGTCTTTTTTGCGGTGAACTCCGCACACTCCAATGACTCGACTCGAGAAACAGCCAAGGTAATCGCACCAGAGCTGTCTGCCATGCGCGACGCGATCTTCCTGAACGAAGACCTGTTTGCGAGGGTCAACGCCATTTATGAGCAGCGCGAGTCACTGGATCTGAGTGCGGAGCAAATGCGATTGCTATCCGAATCGCACAAAGGGTTTATTCGTTCCGGCGCCAACCTGGATGAAAAATCGAAAGAGCGCCTCAAGGAAATAAATTCCGAACTCGCCAGCTCGTCGCAGCAATTCGGTGAAAACCTGCTTGACGAGACCAACGAATTTGAACTGCTGGTGAGCGATCGCGCCGATCTCGGCAGACTGCCAGGAAACTTGGTCGCCCTGGCTGCCGAGGAAGCAAAGCGCCGCGGTCACGATTGCGAGTGCTGGGCATTTACTTTGCAAAGACCCAGCATCAACCCGTTTCTCGAATATTCGCCAAACCGTGAACTGCGCGAACAAATCTACCTGGGTTATGCAATGCGCGGCGACAACGACAACGCTGCCGACAACAAGGAAATCCTTGCCCGCATGGTCGCGCTGCGTGCCGAGCGTGCACAGCTGATGGGTTATGCAAGCCACGCCCACTTCGTTCTCAGCGACAACATGGCGGAAACGCCGGAGCGCGTTTACGCTCTTCTGGACCAGGTCTGGAAACCGGCGATTGCGCTGGCCAGGAAGGAGCGTGCGGCCCTGCAGGAGATGATGGATGCCGATGGTATCGACGACCGGGTTCGCGGCTGGGATTGGCGACATTACACGGAAAAGGTCCGCAAAGCGCGTTATGAGCTGGATCAGGAGGCGTTGCGCCCTTATTTCGAAGTCACCGCCGTTCGTGACGGCGCGTTCGCCGTGGCCACCAGATTGTTCGGCCTGACCTTCGCAGCGCGCGACGATCTTCCGACCTGGCATCCGGACCAGGAAGCGTTCGAAGTATTCGACGCCGATGGCAGCCACCTGGCCATTCTTTACATGGACTGGTTTGCCCGCGAGAGCAAACGCGGTGGCGCCTGGATGAACGCATTGCGCTCGCAGCAGAAATTTGGCGGCGATGTCAGCCCGATCATTACCAACAATTTCAATTTCCCGGCGCCGATTGGCGATACACCGTCGCTGATAAGTTATGGAGACGCCAGCACGACTTTCCATGAATTCGGCCATGCACTCAACGGCATGCTTTCCGATGTGACCTACGAGTCCCTTTCCGGCACCAGCACGCCACGGGATTTCGTGGAGTTTCCGTCGCAAGTCATGGAAAACTGGATGGGAGAGCCTGAAGTTCTGCGTATGTTCGCCAAACACTATGAAACCGGCGAGCCCATACCGCAGGAATTCATCGACAAGATCGTCGCCTCGGCAAAATTCAACCAGGGTTTTGCCACGGTCGAGTATATGGCGGCTTCCTACCTCGATCTGAACTACCACACCTTGAGCCACCCGGCTGAGATCGGTGACCCGAGGGAATTTGAAATCGCAGCCATGGAAGCGATCGGGCTGATCGAGGAGATCATCCCGCGTTACCGCAGCGGTTATTTTGCCCATATCTTTTCGGGGGGATATTCCTCCGGTTACTACGGCTACATGTGGTCCGAGGTCCTGGATGCCGATGCGTTCCAGGCCTTCAAAGAGACCAGCCTGTTTGACCGGGAAACGGCGGCGAAATTTCGCAAACACATACTCGCCAAAGGCGGTTCCGAACCGGGCATGGATCTGTATGTCGCGTTCCGCGGGCGCGAACCGTCTATCGAGCCTCTGCTCGAAAGGCGAGGAATGACCGACAGCGAATAAGCTGTACCGTTACACTCCGGAAAAAAGAAAGGCGCTGTCTGTTGACGGCGCCTTTTTTTTCCAACCAGTGAACGATCAATAATCGTACATCAGCGAATGCTCATAGTTTACCAGCCGATCCTGGAAAACCGCTTGATCCCTTTCCAGGCTCAGGATCTCGTGCTCGAGTTCGCCCTGACGACGTGCTATATTCTTGGCGTCAATCAGCAGTATCACCCGTTCCTCGCCGGTGGTCTCGCTGTCGATCACCGCCGCTGCGACATGTACCAGGTCCTTTTCCAGATCGTGTAATTCCTCTTTTCGGAGGGTGAGCATGCGGGTCGTATTATTTACCTGTGTGCGCAACGAATACAAATGCTTGCCTTCCTGGTATGCGGCGACAAATGCCGGTTCGAGGTCGGCGGGGCAAATTCCTGAATAGCTATGGCCGCGCCGACCGACGGCAAAACCGGTTTGCGGCCGACAGTATTCTCGCAACCCTTCTTCCCTGCCTTCCTGGTAGGCACGCAGGTCGGGTGTAATATCGTGGTCGGCGCAGGCTTTTCTGTATTTCCCGATGCGGTCGGCGTTCCGGCCCCGGGCTCCGTCTTCAAAACCGATGGCATACCAGTCGCCGGTCACGCATTCCTGCTGGCTCATGCTCGCGCATCCTTGCATTGCAAACAGGGCCATCAGCGCCAAAGCGATCCGAATTTTCATGCCATTCTCCCAGCCGGCCTCGATCAAGAACCGGTGAATATCTCATTTGGGCAGCAGTTTAATGGTCTTTTGACATAATATCCGTGACCAGGATCACGTTACGGAATGGTTCCGCTGCCGGTATCAGTGCCCCAGCAATTTCTCCAGCCGATCGAGATCGTTGATCACCCGCCAGTTGCCTCCGCTCGCTTCCACCACTGTTTTCCACCCTTCGAGGCGGTCGAGATACTGCCTGGGATCCACATTATCGGTTCGCAACTTCGTTACATTCAGCGCGACCACCTCAAATCCATCCAACTCCAGCGGGATATCCCGGATATATCCTTCCATCAGGTCTTCTTTCATGTCCGAGAAAATAAATATCACTTTCCGGCCGGTTTCTTTTTCGTTGAGGTACTCGATCGCCTGCAGTATGCCGCCGGTGATATCCGTGTATGGCGATGACTTGATGCTGCGTGTAAACGCCGCGATCTGCTCCGAGAACCGGCGCTTCTGCCGGTTCGCGGTACTCGGGCGATCGTCGAAAGTCACTTTCGCGACGATGTCCTTTTCACTAAAACTGCCCGTATCGATCCGCGCCACGGCGAAACTGTCGGACGGCCCCAGCCTGGTCAAGGTGTAGTTGATAATGTGTTCCGCCTTGTCCAGTTCCTGGCTATAAGTGCCGGAGGTGTCGAGCAGCAGATACGCGCCCGTGTTCCTGGCAACCGGTTCCCCGCATGCCGTGAGCAGGAAAACGAATATTACCGGCAATATGCGAATTCTCATGGTGACACCTCCTTAAACTGACTGGCCGAACCGTTTCGTTTCCTGACCACCATGTGCTCGATCCACAACGGCACGATGATCAGCAGGTCGTAGAGTTTCTGCAGGAAATTCGCGCCATACCGGAAGACATTGCCCAGAACCCGCATCAACAATGCAATGATGCCCAGCAAGCCTATCCCGACCACGCCAATAACCGTACGCATCGAATGCACAAAGGTTTCCAGCGGGATGGCAACGAATACCAGGGCAAACGGCAACACGAACCCCATACCCATCTGCGCTGCCGTGGTTATCCATTGAAAATCGCCAGCCACCATCAGCGTAGTGTCTCCGCGCAGTATCGCGCTGGTTGCCAGTTCGTCCTGCAGCAGTATCTCACGCATGTAGGCGAGACCCGCTTCCACGCAGGCCAATAAAAACAGTATCGTAAAGGTTACCCATATCATCCTGACCCTCATCTTGTCCGGTAATGCGCCGATCACCGGGAACAAGCGCGTTATGCGCATGGACTCCATCAAAAACAGGCCCATCGTGATTTCGACCAGGATGATTACCAGGGCCGCGATATCGGCAGTCCGAAAACCACCGATAAAATTCGTACCACCGACCATTTCGGCCATCGGGCGGGCGATCAGCGAGAAATTTACGGTCGCGCCGCCAAGAGCGACTACCAGGACCAGCGCGGAAACGAAAAACTGAACCAGCGACGAGGACGAAAGCGTTTGCACGGCCCGGTCGGTTCCTTTCACGATGTCTTCATATTCCTTCATATGCCGGTCGATAGCGCGCGACCTCTTTAACAGGCTATCGATGTTTTTGGTGACCGCGGACAGCGTCTGCTGAATCTTGATCCATTGAGGCATCATCCCGCTCAATATCTTGTGCCGTGATGCGCTGGCTTTTCGATATTCCTCTATCGCCTGATTGTGGGCCTTGACCAGTGACTTGTGGATATCGGCGAGGATGTTGCCGATCATATAGTCGCTGGGGGCGTCAATCTTGGCGACTACTTCAACGGCCTTGGTCCAGCCCGGCGGAGACGGAGGAACATCGATCGCGTTTTGGTGGTCTTCATCGATCCGGGCAATGGCCTCGTTCAGCCTGCGCCGCAAAGCCGGGTACTTCGAAAGGTCTTTATCCACAGAATCGCCGACCCGCTCGAACTCGCGTTCGATGATCCTTTCCTTGGCTTCCCGTCCCGCAGCCAGGAGCACTTCCTTGTTGCGCTCCTTGAGCCGGGCTTCAGCCCGGCTTATCGAGCGTGAGCCAATGCGCATGGCATTGTGCAAAACCCCGCCGGCGCTGTGGATCGCCGCGTGAACCATCGACCTCGCCAGGTAAAGGAGCGCAATGATGATCACCACCCAGATAAGGCCCGACAGGACCGGACTGGGTGTAATAGAAAGAAACTGGTCAAAACTCATGTTGTGTCTCCCATGGACAATCGCCGGCCGCGCACAAGCTGGCACGGCATGCCTTTACAGGCATCACCTCGATCGTCGATATCGCAAACCGCCGATGGCACAGCAGGGGGAGTTCAGCGAGGCCGCCGGAGCGGCCGCCTCATGGAGACAGATAAATCTGCTTCGGTAACCCCGCTATCATAGGAACATCCCTTAGATCGGTGGCTTTGCGACCCCTTCTTTCGAAAAGGTGTGCCCTTCACAATCGGCTCGAGACTGTCAGGGAAGTATTGAGATGTCAATTACCGTGAATTTATGTAAAACAGCGCCGCGCACAATGGCCGGTGGCACCGCCGTCCCGGCGTTCGCATGCTTATCGCGACGGGGGCTGACCCGCCGCGTTTGGCCATCCGCTGATTCCTGCGCTGCGTCCTTCAGGTCGTCTGCCATCACCGACAACACTCCTGATGCGCACTCGAGAGAAGAATATATTGCGCACGAACGCAAATTGCTGTTTCCAAAACTCAGCTCAGGAAGACATAGACGACGCCGGTGATCACCGCGGCGCCAATCAGGTTGAGTACAATGCCTTCCCGCGCCATTTGTCTGATCGTCAACTGGCCGGATCCAAAGACAACGGCATTCGGCCCGGTCGCGACCGGCAGCATAAATGCAAAACTGGCGCTCATCGCCGCCGGCACCATGATCAATGCGTGATCGATTCCGGTATTGGTTGCCGCGGCCGCAAGAATCGGCATGAGCAGCGTGGTTGTGGCGGTGTTGCTGGTCACTTCCGTCAGGAAAGTTACCGACAGACAAATAATAAGGATCATCGGCAGCAGCGGGAGCTGCCCCAGCCCCGCCAGTGCGGCGCCGAGCGTAACGCTGAGCCCTGAACTGACGAACGCCTTGGCAATGCAGATACCGCTGCCAAACAGGATCAGGATGCCCCAGGGAATCTTTACCGCGGTATCCCAGACCAGCAGGCGGCTCCCGCGGCCGTTCGGTATCAGGAACATCGCGATTACGGCCAGCAATGCGACGCTGGCGTCATTTGCGGTCGGCAACCCGGCCAGCGCGCTCCAGCCGCCAAAGGGCTCTTTGCGGGTCATCCACAGGAGCGCGGTAATCGCAAAAACGATCAGCGTGCGGATCTCTTCCGATCGCCACGTTCCCACCTCGGGCAATGCGAGCTCCACTCGTTTTTTCAGGCCGCGCGTCAGCCAGATACCGGTGATCGGGACCATGATCATGACGACGGGTAGCGCCCATTTCATCCATCCCAGGAAAGTGATCTCGATCCCCGTGCTTTCCGCATAGACTTTCATGAAAATCAGGTTGGGCGGCGTACCGATCGGCGTCCCCAGCCCGCCGATATTGGCGGCAAACGCGACCCCCAGCAGAAGACTCACTTTCATACGGTTATCGGTCACTTTTTCCGTGATCGCCAGGACGATCGGCAGCAGCATCAGCGTAGTCGCGGTATTCGATATCCACATGCTGAGTACGGCGGCGGCGGCCATGAAGCCAAACACCAATCGTCGGGGGCTGGTCCCGCCGAACGCATGAACCATACCGAGCGCGATCCTGCGGTGGGCGCCGCTCCTCGCCAGCGCCGCAGACAGCATGAATCCGCCCAGCAGCAGGAGTATCAGCGGGCTGCCATAAGCTTCAGCGACCTGGGAGGGCGTCAACACACCAACCAGCGGCAAGACAGCGAGCGGTATCAGAGAAGTTGCCGGGATCGGAATGGGTTCGAAAATCCACCAGATGGCGCATATCAGCGTGACGCTAGCGGTCCAGGCGACGTCCGGGGTCGATCCGCCATAAAACAATCCAACCCCGAGCGCGGCCGCCAATAGCGGGCCGGCAAACAATATTGCCACTCTCATCGGCGATCCTGTCCCGGCCCGCTTGTGCTGTCTGGCGATGCCACTGGCATCTCAGAGGATGGAATGACCACCGCAATCCCGCGCAGCAAATTCTCCGCCGCGGAGCCTGCAAGATTCAGCTGCGCCGCTGACCTTAATCCTGCCAATACTATTCCGCCCTGCTCCAGGTGCACGAACCGCCCAGTGCTCGCGCTTGCATCGACGCTGCATGCGTCCGGGCTGCCGTTCAGAAATCTGCCCTGAACGTTGCCTGCGCCGCAATAACTTCGCCTGGCAAGTGCGTCGTCATTTGCATCCTGGCAACTGACGATTTTGCCCGCCGAACTCAATGAAGTTGCACGCACGCCGTCACGCAAGCGATTTGGCAATGCTTCAACACCGGCACGCCTGCGGCTGCCATCGGAGAAAATTACGATCGCATTGTCAGCCCGCGTCATGCCGCGCAAGCTGAAAACGATGCTGTCCTGCCAGGCGCGCGCCAGGGTCTCGTGTGCCAGCTGGTACAAAAGAGCCGTGTTGTGCGCCGCGTCCGAAACCCGTACCGGCGCCGAGCCGTTACCAGGGCAGACATTATCGGCCGTGGCGCACCGGCTGGCGGCAGACGATGCACAGGCATGTGCGCCGGCAATGATCGCAGCCCGAGCCTCCAGCCGAGTCACGAACAAACCGGCTTCGATATCCACGCCTTTTTCGAAGACCGGGTGCGGCGCACCAGCGATCAATTCGCGCCTGGCGTTCGGGTTGACGATGACCGTAGGCCCGATTCCCGGCTGGCGGCTATCGGCAAGCGCCAGGAACCGTATATCACCGAAATTGAATATCACGACCTGGTAACCGGCGGTTTCTCCCACCGTCGCCGCGAGACCCGGATCATCCCTGAGCAATGCCTCGAGAGCCGACTGAAATGCAGCGGCCTTTGCCAGCGAGGGGATCAGGTCGTCAACACCGGTTTCCAGCGCGTGCGGCAAGCGGTCTATCCAGTACAGCAGCGCTATTTCCGCATTCTTCCTGGCGCTAAACGGTTTACCCTCAGGGACCGGGACCGCCTGCCGGCTCGCACAGGCAGACACAGCCACAAGGATCAGGAAGCTCAGCAGAATTCTCATCGCAATATTTCTTGTCATAGCAAAAACTATTTTTCCAGCACATACAGTTGCCACAAATCCTTGCGATCCATATGCAGAAAAGGCCTCATCGCCATGCGCCCGGTTTTGCCGATACTCTTTTCCAGGAACCTCATTTCCTCGAATTTCGCCCGCGTTCTCTCACCGACAGGCTCGTCGAAGCCGTTCTCGCGCATCATCAGCACGCCTTTCGCGCGCAGGGCGAGCTCGGTGTACAGACGCAAATAGCAAAGCATATCGACGACCACGGGCCCCTTGAATTTATGGGTCAGCTCGCCCAGGTACCTGCCGATCGGAGATTCCGCAAACTCACTCGAGTTGATCTGCTCGAGCAAGCCGGCATCCGCATCGAAATCCAATTGCAACCAGTCATGCATGGACCGTGAACTTTGCAGGTAGATCACGTAGAGCACGGGCGGCAGCACGAGCAATATCAGCATTGTCGATTGTATCGGAGAAATCAGGAAATGGTTGTACAAGGAATGCAAAGCGATCGCGATCGCGAGTCCCGGTAGATACATCAAGGGATTGATTCCGATACTTCTTTCGGTCAGCGCCTGGGTAAGGATGCCGAAAATTGCGGTGGCGCCACCGTGCATTATCGCCGTGCCAAACCCGCGGACTATCCAAACACCGATGTTGGCGTTATCCAGGGTCTGCAAATAATAGAGATTCTCGACCAGGGCAAAACCGGTACCGACGGCAAAACCGAATATTGCCGCGTCTACCAGGAACCCGATACGGCTGGTCCTTAACAAGACAACGATCACCGACGCTTTCAGCAACTCCTCGAGCAGCGGCGCGACATAGCGCGTGTAGCTGGTCCACTTCATTTGCGTCGAATCCAGGATCCCGGCGCCGATGAAGTAGGTCAGGGCCGAGAGCAGGCCGCCGATACCGATTACCCAGATGATCGCGCGCATGGATACCAGCTTGTAGCTATCCATATAAAGCAGGATCACCAGGAAAATAATCGCCGGGAGCAGCCCGATTGGCGCAACGACAAACAGGTTCTGGGTCATACGCTCTCTTCTGCGAGAAGGCAGTCTCTTGTGTGGCTACCTTACTAGCAGGGACGTCAGAGTACGTCAAATGCGAGTAACTTCAGCGACACCATCCATTCGTCGCCCAGCTTGTTGCCGTCCTCGTAGCCCTCTGCGTAACCCACCGATAAAGTCATATCCAGCCGGTGAGCGAATGTAAACTGGAAATCCAGTTGCGCCCCCAGCGTGTTCACCGTTCGTTCGAAAATATTGCTGCCTGGATCCGTGATCAGGGTCCCATAGAACACTGCAGGCCGCACATACGCCAGATAGAATCCAGGCCTGCCCGTTTTTCTGAAGCGTATCGGCGGCAGGTTCCACTCAACAATAGAACGAACATATTTTTGACCGCTCAATTCGTTGATTTCGAAACCCGGAAAACTGTAGTACTCCCGGTATCTCTTGACATTGCCGTTATCGACATCATTGTTGCCAAATCCACCGAAGTAGAAATTGGCGAGCGGGTTCAACCGGTCGCCATCCGCACCGCCCGCCGAGCTGCGCAACCAGATAGATGAGTGCGGTATCGGCAGGGCAAAACCAAAGTCAAAGTCTGCCCGCCACTTTGGCACCGTTTCCCCGCTGACGCGGTCAGCGAAAGCAACCAGGTTCCAGGAATAGCCTTTTTCATCATCGACGCGGCCCAGCGAAGAGCGCGTATGCTTGTAGCTGAGCTTGAGTTCGCCGCTCAGTAGTTCATCTATAAGTACGCCGACATTCTGGAAATCCGGCAAGGTATCCAGATCTTTATAAAAGGCGAGGCCAGCGTTAAAATCGAGCCGCCGGGGAGCATCGTAGATCAGCGGCTTTTCATAGCCCAGTGTGTATGCGTGGCCCTTACGGCTTCTTTTCGTCGGTCCGAAAAGATCGAAAAAATCCGCGCCATTATATTTGTATCCCAGCCGCCAGTTTATCGTGCGGTAATCGATGTTGATGTGGGTACGTTCCTTCGACGGCAAATCCGAATCCGGCGCAAAGGTTGCAGTGATCCCCAGGTGACGAAACGCCATCGTGTCCTCAATATTGAAATGCCAGCCAAATGCCGCGAAGTCCTTGTATCCTTCGACCACCGGATAGGCGGACTGCAAGCGCAACTCACGGCCCGGCCGGTACTTGTCACTGGTGTGCTCGATCGCTTCAAAGGCGACATCGCCAAGCGTGGTTACGACCTCCCATTCCTTTATCTGCGGGTGTTTTTTTACCAACTCGGCGCCCAGAAACCGTACGGCACTGGCGTCTTCCAATGGGACGGGATCTATGACGCCGGGGACAAAGCCCTGCCCGGTGTATTCGAAAACGATAAGCGACCCATCCGCCAACGGTATAGGGCGAAAAAAACCGGTTGCCGTGTTGCTGACCGCTTCCAGTTCACCGGTGGCAACTTCGTAGCGCCAAATATTGGACACACCGGTGTAGTAAGAACTGCCATATAGAAACCGGCCATCGGGCGAAAACACGAATCCTTCCGGCACGGCCGTGCCGAAGAAATCCAGCTCGGCGACGGGTTCCGTCTCTCCGGCCAGGAGATTTTCGGTTGAAAAAATACGCAGCAACTGGGTTCCATCGATGGTCCCCATCGATGTGGAAAGCAGCGTGCCGTCCGGGGAGATATCCATGTCATACAGAACATCGCCATAGGGCCAGGTATGAATCTGGTTCCAGCTCGTATAAGGCGGCGGGATTCTGACCATCGTGGCATAGCCGTTCAGATGCCGGATTCCCCAGATCGACTGATCGGATGGATTGACCACCAATTCCCCGATGCGCGCGTCCCTGATCAGCATACGAGTTTTGCCGGTATCGGCATCGAGCTCCATCAGATCCCGAAAGGCGTGGTTATCGGCGGTGTAGAAATAAGTGTTGCTCTGCCGGTCATGGGCCAGCGCGGTTACCCGGTAGAGCATCGGTCCCTTGATATCGGCAAGGTGTTCGATCTTGCCGTCCGCCAGCGACATCCGGCCGATATGCGCAACCTTGCCGGGGTAACGGAAGGCGCCCACCAGTTCGTTCTTTTCGAGGTCGACGAAGCTTCTGGAAATCGATCCCAGGGCCCGGTCCGCCAGGCGTCGGCTCGGCGTAATCGGAAACTCCTCGATCGCCGCCAGGTTTTCGGTCTGGAACTGGTGCTCCCAGGCGATCCAGTCCTGCCAGGCCTCGTCCAGTTTCTTGCCAAAGACATGTCTGAACTGTTTGGCATAGTAACGTTTCGAGCCCTCGCCCCTTTGCAACCACTTTACGACCATCTCGGGCGAGTAGGCCCAGCCGAGATAACTGAAGAAGCGGGTTCCATACAGATAAGCGTTGACCCCGACCTGGAAATCCACCCGGGTCCCCTCGGCAACGAGCCCCAGCGGGCCATAAAAGTGTGCGCCATCCCTGACCATGGAGCGGAACACCATTTCATCGTATGCACCCTGGGCACGGCCGAGACCACCGGACATCCAGGTTTCCATAAACACCGCGCTGCCTTCGAGATACCAGCGCGGCACGGAAACCCGGGGCGTCACCAGGTACGAATACAGAATGGTCTCCGGATGTTTTTCGTCGACGGTCGGCTTGCCGCCGAAAAACTTGCGCCAGGCACGGTCTTTCCGGTTCGATGCGTCCATGGTCGCGACGTGGGTCAGTTCATGGTTCATCAACATGAAGATGCGTTCGCTTGCGCTAAAGGTCTCGAAAGTCCGGCTAAGCGGCGCAATATCGATAATCATTGCGTTGTTGGGCGCCGATCTCGCAGCGGCATTGCCGTAATCCGAAAAATCCTTTAGCAGGACGGTGGTCTTGTCATATGGCTCCCAGCCAAGGATTTCACGCTGGAAGGCCATCGAATTATTAAAACTGAGGGTCACATGCGGGACCAGGTAGGTCTGCGGCGGATCGAAATACAATAGCTGGAGGTCGTCTGTCTCCAGCCTGTCCATCTGGAAAGTCTTTTGGAAATCAGTCTGCGCGGACGCGGCCTGGGACATCAGCAACCAACACAATACTGCTTTCACCTTAGCCATGGACATATCCCGAGTCGCGGCACTGATTCAAGAATAGTACGAACCTGGTGGGCGTGCTCGAAACGCGCAAAAGAAAAGGCCGCCTGCGTAACAGACGGCCTTTCCTCAATCGCTAGTCCGGTTCGCCTTCTTCCAGTGTTTTAATTCCGGTCGATTGCCCTGGCGAACCCGGGATTACTC
>BFAU01000077.1 GCA_008975185.1 bacterium MnTg04
ATGGTGTTGCAGGCGCGGGGCGACCTGGAGTCGGCGGAACAGGCGGTACGCAAGGCATTGCAGGCCGCAACCTGACACTCCGGTTGCCTGGCGCAACTGGGTTCCGTGCTGGCGGCGAAAGGCGATCGGCAGGAGGCGGTGAGTGCGTATCAGGCGTCCTTGAAAACCGTCCCGGATAATGCCGATAGCTGGTACAACCTGGGCCTGCTGCTGGACGATGCCCGCATGGCCGGTGAGGCGCTGAGTTGTTATGGCCGCGCCATGCAAATCGAGCCGCTTCATGGCGGTGCGATCTCCGTGGCCTTGTTTTTGCGCCGGGCGCTATTTGACTGGGACGGCGCCGAGAGATTGTCGCAGCAATACTTCCAGGCGCTTGAGCAGGGTGTGGGCGGACTGACCCCGTTTTCCCTGACCCTGGAACACAGCACCGCGCAACAGCAAAGACATTGTGCCGAATTGTGGGCGCGCCAGTTTTCCGGAATCGGGAAACTCCCTCCCGCGGAAAAATCCGGCAACAATCAGCCGGACGATGACCGGTTGACGCTTGCCTATGTCTCCGCCGATTTCTACCAGCACCCGACGGCATACCTGATGGCGGGGTTGTTTGAAGCACATGACCATTCGAAATTTCGCTTGATCGCGTATTCGAATGGTCCGGACGACTGCAGCGCGATTCGCCGGCGCGTCATGGCCGCCTTCGACGAGTTTGTCGATGTCAGTGGTTGGACGTCTATGAAGATCGCCGAAAGAATTCGCGCTGACCGCGTCGATATCCTGGTCGACCTGAAAGGCTACACGCTGGATGCGATGACCGAGGTTTTCGCCCGCCGGCCGGCGCCGGTGCAAATCAGTTTTCTCGGCTACCCGGGAACGATGGGCGCGGAGTTTATCGATTACCTGATCGCTGATGACTTCGTGATTCCCGATGGCAGCGAATCGGTCTATAGCGAAAAAATCATACGCTTGCCGGATAGCTATCAAGTCAACGACCGTGATCGCGAAACCGCAGCCGATACGCCGAGCCGTACTGAGTTAGGGTTGCCCGACCAAGGCATGGTTTATTGCTGTTTCAATGCGAGCCAGAAAATCACCCGGCAGACTTTTGCACGCTGGGTGGAAATTCTAAACGCGGTCCCGGGCAGCGTCCTTTGGCTGCTCGATCCCGACCCCAGGTGGCCGGCAAAAGATCACCTTCGGTCTTCTGCGAAAGACCTGGGACTGGCGCCGGAACGCCTGATTTTTGCCAAAAAACTAGAACAAAAACAATATCTTGCGACATACCGTCATGCGGACCTGTTCCTCGATACGCTGCCCTACAACGCGCACACGACGGCCAGCGATGCGTTGTGGATGGGCTGCCCGGTGCTGACGTTGCCGGGCGATACTTTTGCCTCGCGGGTCGCCGGCAGCATTTTGGCGGCGGCAGAGTTACCGGAACTGATAATGAATTCGGCACAGGAATATCGCGATATGGCGATTCACCTCGGGCATGACAAACAAGACCTGGCCGATCTGAAAAAGAAACTCGCGCGCAAGCGGGAGACCTGCGCGTTGTTCGATACCGGAAAATTCACCAGGGGTTTCGAGAAGGCCTTGCTGGATATTTTTCCGGAGCGAGACCTCTAACTGAAAAATCCTGTTTCGATGCCGCTCTCTCGACCTGCGGACATCATCATGCGGTCTTCCGTTTTCCATGCGCGGCCTTTCTCAACACACGCTTCAGATATTCACCGGTATAGGAGCCAGGAGTTTCGCTGACCTCCTCCGGCGTGCCGGTCGCGATGACTTCGCCGCCGCCGTCGCCGCCTTCGGGCCCGAGATCGATGATCCAGTCGGCGGTCTTGATGACGTCGAGGTTGTGTTCGATCACGACCACGGTGTTGCCTTGATCGCGCAAGCGCTGCAACACTAAAAGCAGCTGGGCGATGTCATGGAAGTGCAGGCCGGTGGTCGGTTCGTCGAGTATATACAAGGTGCGTCCGGTCGCGCGTTTGGATAATTCCTTGGCGAGTTTTACGCGTTGCGCTTCGCCGCCGGACAAAGTGGTCGCGTTCTGGCCGAGCCGGATGTAGGTCAGGCCGACATCGGTCAGAGTCTCCAGTTTTCTCGCGATCACCGGGACATTGGCGAAAAATATCAGCGCGTCCTCGACAGTCATGTCCAGCACTTCGTGAATATTCTTGCCCTTGTACAGGATCTGCAGGGTCTCGCGGTTGTAGCGTTTACTCTTGCAGATGTCGCAGGACACATAGATATCGGACAGGAAATGCATCTCGACCTTGAGTACGCCATCGCCCTGGCAAGCCTCGCAGCGGCCCCCCTTGACGTTGAAGCTGAAGCGCCCGGGGGCATAGCCGCGCGAACGGGCCTCCGGGGTATCGGCGAAAAGATCGCGTATCGGCGTGAACAGGCCGGTGTAGGTCGCCGGGTTGGAGCGCGGTGTACGGCCGATCGGGCTCTGGCTGATGTCGATGACGCGGTCCAGGTGCTCGAGGCCGTCTACGCCGTCGTTCGGCGCAGGGTCGTGCGAGGAGGGATTGATGCGATCGGCCACCGCTTCGTACAGCGTGCTGTTGATCAGCGTGGACTTGCCGGATCCGGAAACCCCGGTCACGCAGGTCATCAGCCCGACCGGAATGTCCACATCGATATTCTTCAGGTTGTTGCCGCGCGCGCCGCGGATCGAAAGCGCCCGCTCGCCGTCCGCTGGTGTTCGCATCAGCGGCATCGGGATGCTGCGCCGGCCAGCCAGGTACTGGCCGGTGAGCGACTCCGCCTGTGCCTTTATTTCCTGCGGGCTGCCCTGGGCGACGATCTGCCCGCCGTGGACGCCGGCGCCGGGGCCCAGATCGACCACGTGGTCGGCTGCCAGGATCGTCTCCTCGTCATGTTCGACTACGATCACGGTGTTGCCCAGGTCGCGCAGGTGGAACAGCGTGCGCAGCAGGCGCTTGTTATCGCGCTGGTGCAGGCCGATCGAGGGTTCGTCGAGGATGTACATGACGCCGACCAGGCCCGAACCGATCTGGCTGGCCAGCCGGATACGCTGCGCCTCACCGCCCGACAGGGTCTCGGCGCTGCGGTCCAGCGTCAGGTAGTCGAGACCGACATCGGCAAGAAAGCGCAGTCTTTCGCCGACCTCCTTGACCACCTTGGCCGCGATTTCTCCCCGCCAACCCTGCAAAGTCATGCCGGCAAAAAACTCGCGTGCCTTTCCGACCGCCATCGACGTGATTTCCGACAGGGTTTTTTCCGCGACAAAAACATTGCGGGCGGCTCGGTTGAGTCTTTTGCCATCGCACTCCGGGCATGGCTGGCTGGACATGTACTTGGCGAGTTCTTCGCGCACCATGCTGGATTCGGTTTCGCGGTAGCGTCTTCGCATGTTCGGAATAATTCCCTCGAAAACATGCCGCCGCCTGACGTGGCCGCCGCGGCCGTCGAGATACTGGAAATCGATTTTTTCCTTGCCGCTGCCATAAAGAATGATCTCGCGGATATCGTCGGGCAGATCCTCGAACGGCGACTCGATATCGAACAGGAAGTGTTTCGCCAGTGACTGGATCATCTGGAAGTAATAGGCGTTGCGCCGGTCCCAGCCGCGGATCGCGCCGCCCGCCAGGCTCAGGTTGTTGTGCAGGACCACGCGGCCGGCATCGAAGAACTGCTTGATCCCGAGGCCGTCGCAGTCCGGGCAGGCGCCGCTCGGGTTATTGAAAGAAAACAGGCGCGGTTCGAGCTCACTCAGGCTGTAACCGCAGATCTTGCAGGCAAAGCGATCCGAAAAAACCAGTTCGGCCTTGTCCGTATTGTCCATCCAGGCGATCCGGGCCACGCCCTCGGTCAGGTGCAGCGCGGTCTCGAACGATTCCGCCAGGCGCAGGTTGATATCGGCGCGCACCTTGAAGCGATCGACAATCACCTCGATCGTGTGTCTGCGTTTCAGATCCAGCTTCGGCGCCTTGTCGAGCTCGTAAATCCCGCCATCGATCCGCGCGCGGATAAAACCCTGGCGGCGGATCTCGCGCAACAGCTGAATATGTTCGCCCTTGCGGTCCTGGACCACCGGGGCCAGCAACATCAGCCGGTCGCCCTCATCCAGCCCCATAACCGTGTCCACCATCTGGCTGATGGTCTGCGCCTCCAGGTCGCCGCCATGGTCGGGGCAACGCGGAATGCCGGCGCGCGCATACAGCAGCCGCAGGTAATCGTAAATCTCGGTGACCGTGCCGACCGTGGAGCGCGGGTTGTGCGAGGTGGCTTTTTGCTCGATGGAAATCGCCGGCGACAGACCTTCGATGTGGTCGACATCCGGTTTTTCCATCATCGACAGGAATTGCCGCGCATAGGTGGACAGCGACTCAACGTAACGTCGCTGACCCTCCGCGTAAATTGTGTCGAACGCCAGCGAAGACTTGCCCGAACCGGACAGGCCGGTGAGCACGATCAACCTTTCCCGTGGCAGTTCCAGGTCCAGGTTTTTCAGGTTGTGGGTG
>BFAU01000078.1 GCA_008975185.1 bacterium MnTg04
CTGCCGTAGCCGGTATCGATGATACCCTGGCCATCGCCCTGGCCAATCCGTGCCTCGAACCGATGGTCTTTGGAACTGACTTCCATCAGATCGGGCAGATCGACGTCTATGCCGCCGGAACCGGTTTCAATTCGCAGGACCATGTTTAGCGTATGATCGGTCTTGACCCGTACGCGGCCGCTGCCGGTATCCAGGCGCAGACTCCGCACCGCGCCTAGATCGCCCTCAACAACGATGCTGCCACTGCCGGTATCGACATCGACAATTTCGCCTGCCGTGATATTCGTCGCAGTCACGCCACCGGAACCCGTATCCACTCTTAGCGAACCGGTGACCTTATTCAGAATGACCCGCCCGGAACCGGTATCGACCAGAATTTCTTCCGCCCGAACATTGCTCAGTTCGACAGAACCGGAACCCGTATCGGCATTCACATTGCCCACGACATCGGTGACGGTGACAGAACCAGAGCCGGTATCGGCGTTTACATTGCCTTCGACATCCGTGACGGTGACGGAACCGGAACCGGTATCGGCGAGTACGTCTCCTGCATAACCGGTAACGCTGACGCGGCCAGACCCCGTGTCGGCTCGCAACGACCCCTGGCTTTTTTCAATGCTGATCGCCCCCGAAGAGGTGTCGAGATTCAGATCTGCATGCAGGCCATTACCTTTGATCGGGCCAAGCCGGTTTTTTACCCGCAGGCGGCTGCCGGCCGGCACGTGGATCACCAGATCCACATGTACCGTCAGTGCATCGTTCCTGGATTTGCTGCTGACCGATACTCTCTTTTTCTGATACCGGGTCTTCGTCGAATTGTTGCCACGACTTGCACCATCCTCGTAGGTGTATTTTCTATATTCGTCTACCGGGTACAGCACCTGGAAATGATGCTTGCTGCCATTCCTTACAGAATAGAAGCCAATCAAACCGGCGACCTCGGCCGCGGTCAAGCCTGCACTTTCGTCTGCCTTCACGGTAGCCTGGATTTCGAAATTATCGCCGGTCGCCGCCAACAGCTTTATCGAGCCGGCCAGGTTGTCGACTTCCAGGACCTGGCTATCGACGGTGAATTCCTTCCTTTTCTCAACATCGGCCGCGGATAAAGCCCCTGTAAAGGCAAACATCATTGCCGTCAGCCCGATGGCGAGTCGTGTTTTCGTTTTATTCATCAGCATGTCTCCGTAATACAATTGGGTAGATCTGTATGGCATTTGATGCACGAACGAGCGCCCTGGTTTAAATCGGGGCCCGTAGTGTGGTTTTTTGCGCTACTGCTTTCCTCAGGTCTCGTCACGGTAACGGCGAAGGAAGATCGCGCCGGTAACAAAGGCCGCGGCAACCAGTATCCCTCCATACAGCCCGGGTTCGGTAAGCAGCTTGCTAAAGCTGATCATCTGGTTCATGGCCTCCGACATCGTTATGCCGGAGACGTCGTCCATGTCCGCGCCAAAAATGCGGACCACTTCCGAATCGCGAACCATCGTATTAAAACCAACCAGGCGGGTACCCAACAGGTTCAGAAAATGCTCGCTATCGAAAAGCCAGTGCTCGACAGTAACAATAATAGCCGGGGGAGCCACCGCCCATATGAATACCGAGCGCCGCGCCCAGACGGAGACCAGCAACAGCCAGCCGGCGATCGGCAGGTACCACAACAACAAGCCCGCGCTGCCTTTTACCGCGACCGCGATGCCGTTAAACAGCACTCCAGGCTGCCACAGGACCGGCCAGCCACTGCCGCCAAGTAAGCCGATCGTAACCGCTGCGATGAGTTGCATGATCAACCAGCAGGCAACAACGGAAACCAGCGCCGCTATCGGGACCAAAACGGTGGCAGCCAACAGCTTGGCGAGTACCGTTTCGGTATCCGAGATCGGCAGCGATTTCCAGAACAGGATGCTGCGATTTTTACGCTCTGCATAGAGGCTGTCCAGCAGATAAAAAATCGCGACAAATGTACCTACCGTAAAAATAATGCCATACATCGTGGCCATCATCATCGGACTGACGACCTGAAGATATTTCGGCGTAAGCATGTCCACCGACATTCCGATATGATCCAGCCCGCTGCTAAAAAAGCCGCTGGCAGCCGCCTTGAGAAGCGCAAGCAGAACCACGACGATTAGCACGACAGCCGTTATCAACGGTGCGCGATAGAGGGCCTTGTGCTCCCAGGTCTCTCTGCGAACAAGGTATGCAAATGCGTTCATGCGGCCTCCCCTCGGACCTTCGCCACAAACAAGTCGGCAACGCTGGGCGTACGAACATCGCCGAGTTCACTCAGTCTATCCTTTGCAATGCCGTCGTAAAGAAAAACGGAGCGGCCAAAAACCTGGTGCTCATACATTGGCCGTAACGATTCCGCTCGCTCCCGATAATCGGGATGGACTGCCACCTCAACGAAATTCTCGGCTACCGCTTCCATGGTGGCATCCAGAACGATGCGTCCCTTATTAATGAACAGCAAATCGGTGAGAATGTGCTCGATCTCCTCAACCTGGTGGGTAGTGACCAGGATGGTGCGCTTTTCGTCGAAATAATCTGACAGCAGCGCCCGATAGAAATCCTTTCGATAAAGGATATCAAGCCCCAGCGTGGGCTCGTCCAGCACCAGGAGCTTCGCATCGATGGCCATGATCAGGGCCAGGTGAAGCTGCGTGACCATGCCCTTGGATAATTGACCGACTTTCTTGTCCAGCGAAACATCGGTGCGGGAAAGAAAATTCAGTGCCCGCGAGCGATCGAACTTCGGATGTATCGCGTCCATGAAATCGACGGCGTTGCTGACCTTCAGCCAGCGCGGCAATACGGCGACATCGGCGACAAAACAAACTTCCTGCATCAGCAAATTACGCTGGCGATAAGGATCCAGGCCAAGCACTTTCAGCTCACCTTCGAAGTTGGTCAGGCCCAGGATCGCCTTGAGAGCCGTGGTCTTGCCGGCGCCATTTGGCCCGATCAGCCCGACGATCCTTCCCTCTTCAATCGAAAAACTCGCTCCGTCCAGGGCGCGGGTCTTGCCATAATTCTTGGTCAGCCCCCTGGCTTCGATGATGGCGCTCATGATTCCTTGTCTCCCGCCTGTGCTTTGGCTTTTTTCTTGTCGGCTTTGTTCAACAGATCTCCAAGGCTAAGCCCGAGCCGGTCTATGCTGGCCACAACCAGGGGCCACTCCTGATCCAGAAATCTTTGTCTCTCGTTTTTGAGTAACTTGGTTTTTGCTCCGGCGGTTACGAACATGCCGAGGCCGCGCTTTTTCTCAACCAGGTCGTCGTCAACCAGTTCCTGGTAACCTTTCAGCACAGTCAGCGGGTTGAGGCGGTATTCCGCGGCGACGTTTCTCACCGATGGCAAGGCATCGCCATCCTTGAGCACATCCTCCAAAATCATCGCCACAACTTTGTCGCGCAACTGGCGATAGATAGGCTGATTGTCGTTCCAGTTTGGATCCATGTTTTCTGCCTTGTAGTCCTTAAGACGTCCTTGCGCCTCGCCGCGGCCTATCGATTGCAACCAGAGGCGAGCCTCATGGTCGCTGTATTTGCCGGCCGCACCTATGGCTTACTCCCTTCGAGACGCTCGGCGACAAGCGCGGCGCCGCTAACCGTTAATTGTTTTGCCTCAAGCAAAACACGATGCAAATCGTCCAGGTCTTCAATCGATGACTGGAGCTGGATGACGACCGGCTTTATCGCAGCGCTCGCCATTTCCGCCTCGTGCATCTGGCTGCCCGCGAGCGCCAGGCCCATCATCGCGAACATCACCAGGCTGGCGGGACGTCTATGGTTGTTGTCTGTCCAGGCGATCATGCCGTCTCTCCTTTTTTGGTAGTCGCTATGCGAATTTAGCCCCTTTTGGTGCAGGGGTGTTATACTCCACTATAACACTATATATCCAAAAAACAAGCGGTCGGCCCCCAGGTTTTTGGTATTGACGATTTATCCATATTAAACAGAGACTTAGGGTTTTAATTTTTTACAATCCGGGCATTTCCCCGATCCTTATCCGCTATATTTTCCCGGCCAACGGGGGCAAAACCGGCCCTTTTGGGCTGAATTCGCCAACGGACAGGGCGCTAGCAACCCGCAAACATTTTGCACAATCCGGCGACACTTGCGACCGCACGGCTCGAAAGTCTCGGGGCTCGTGAACATCGTGGGCAAGCCCCCATTTCCCAGGCTGGCCAGGGTATGGGTTTGCGACCTCCGGTGCTACACTAGCGCGCGTTTTCGACCGCAAAGAAAGCCAATCAGATGAAAAATCCTGTACGAATCAGTATTACCGGCGCCGCCGGGCAAATCGGTTACCAACTGGCATTTCGCATCGCGTCGGGACAGATGCTCGGTGGCGACCAGCCGGTCATCTTGCAACTACTGGAGATACCGCCTGCGATCGATGCCCTGAAAGGCGTGGAAATGGAGCTGCGCGATTGCGCCTTCGGAACATTGCATGACGTAGTCTCGACAACCGATGCGGCGGTCGCTTTCAAAGACGCCGATTACGCGATTTTGGTCGGCGCGAAACCGCGCGGCCCGGGCATGGAGCGCAAGGACTTGCTGCTGGAAAACGCGAAAATATTTTCTGCGCAGGGAAAAGCGATTAATAATCATGCCAGCCAGGAAATCAGGGTGCTCGTGGTCGGCAATCCGGCCAACACAAACGCCCTGATAGCACAAAAAAACGCGCCCGATCTGAGCCCGGTGAATTTTACCGCGATGACACGCCTCGATCACAACAGGGCGATGACCCAACTGGCGGCAAAGACCGGCTCACATGTCAGCCAGATTCGGAAAATGACAATCTGGGGAAACCATTCGGCGACGCAATATCCGGATATCTTTCATTGTCAAATTGACGGTGAACCGGCCATGGAAAAAGTCGATATGGCCTGGATCAGCGATGAGTTTATTCCCACTGTCCAGCGACGCGGGGCTGCCATCATCAAGGCCCGGGGGTTGTCTTCGGCCGCCTCGG
>BFAU01000079.1 GCA_008975185.1 bacterium MnTg04
AAACGAAGTAGTGAAAATGACCGGCGGCGGTTCATCCATCTGCGCCAGGTGGGGGGCAGTTTCGATGCCGTCCATTCCCGGCATCCGAATCTCCAGCAACACAAGATCCGGCTGCGTCGCGTCCGCCCGCTCAAGCGCTTCACGGCCGTTTGCCGCCTCGGCGACGACCTGCCAGTCGTCGTGTTCTTCGATCAGGCGTTTCAGACGCTCCCGTGCCGGGGCCTCATCGTCGACGACGAGAATTTTCATTCCTCGTTTTCCACTACCGGCAGAAACAGCGAGATCCGGTATTTGCCCGGCGTCTGTTCGACATCGACCCTGGCCTTTCCCGGGTAGGCCAGTTCGAGGCGTTGTCTGACATTGGCCAGCGCCAGCTGGTTTCCGGAATAGCTGGATTGGGGGTTATCCTCATTCAGAGGATTGCTGATCCTGATCTCCATTTGATTCTTGTGGCGGAACCCTTCGATCAGTACTTCGCCGCCTTCGGGTAACGGCTCTATGCCATGGTAAATCGCATTTTCCAGTAATGGCTGGATCAGCAGACCGGGGACCAACGCACGCATCGGCAAGTCGTTGACCAGCCAACGAACCCGCAATCTTTCGCCGAGCCTCAGTTGTTCGATACGCTGATAGATTCTCGAGACTTCGAGTTCTTCCTTGAGCGGTATGCGCTGACGCGAGTCGCTGAGGCTGACGCGGAACAGGTCCGCCAGATCCTCGATGGCCTCTTCTGCCCGTTCCGGGTTGCTGCGGGTCAGCGATGCGATCGTATTCATGCTGTTAAAGAGAAAATGTGGCCGGATGCGTGCCTGCAATGCGTGGACGCGCGCCCTGGCCTCCATTTCCACATTGCGCTGCCACTGAAAATTTACGTAAAAATAACGCAGTATCAAGATGGCAATGATGACCGCGATGCCGAGGTTGCGCACGAGCAGTGCGCCATGATCGTCGGGAAAAATGGTTCCTGCCAGCCCTTGACCGGCTGCATACTTGCCCAGGGCCCATGCCATTTCTGAAATTGCCAGGGTGATCAGCACGATTATTGCAAACGCTACCAGCGTGACGGTAGACAGGCTCGACCGGGCGAGAAAAGGGCGCACAAAACAAAGGCTTGCGGCGCCTGCCAGCGCAGCCCACATCAAGAAGAACGAAGTATTGGCCAATTCCAGCCAAAAATTCCCTTCGCTGACAAAACGGGCCAGCGTGTAAACAATCGCGACCAATTCGGCCATCAGCACGATTGCCAGTACGTTGCGCTGGGTACAAAGGTCGGGAAGATAGCAGTGGCCTTCCTCCTTGCCCAGGACCTGATTGTCTGATTCATTCATTGGCGGTCATCTTTTCCGGGCTTTGGGCGAACATTCTTTCCTTGATGCGGAATAATGATGAAATGTCTTCATCGCGATAACCATCGTCGAGCAAGCGCTGATAATGGTGCATGGTCATCTCCACGAGAGGCAACCTGGTTCCGCTGCTTGCCGCCATTTCGCGGCATATTGCCAGGTCCTTCTGGTGCAGTTCGACTTTAAACCCCAAAGGATACTTATCTTTCACCATATTCGGCCCGCGGTGACTCAGGAACCAGCAACCAGCGGCCCCCGCCCCCAACAGGTCGATCAAATCCTCCAGCGGCAAGCCCTGTGATTTCGCGAATGCCATGGCTTCGGTTACCGCCTGGTTGATCCCGGCGACCATGATCTGGTTGGTCGCCTTGCTCGCCTGGCCGGCGCCGCTCGGGCCCATATGAACGATCTTGCCGCCCATGGCATCCAGCACCGGTGCTGCCCGCTGAAAAGCGGATTCTTCCCCGCCGACCATGATTGCCAGTGTGCCATCGATCGCACCTTCGGTGCCGCCGCTGACCGGGCAATCCAGGAAACCGGCTGCGTGTTCTTTCAGCAAGGCAGCCGCTTCCCGGGCCGTCGCAGCCGCGACGGTAGAGCAGTCGATTACCAGGGCCCGGGCGCGCAGTGAGCCGGCTAGCTGCCGACAAAGCGCCATTACATCCGCATCGGCCGATACACATAGCACGATGGCGTCGCATTCCGCGGCAAGGGCTGCCGGCGTTTTCGCATGCAAACAGCCGTGTTCACCCGCAAACGCAGCCGCTTTTTCGGCGCTCCGGTTCCACACGCCGTGCAGCAGCCCCTGCCGCTGGAGGTTTGTCGCCATCGGCAGCCCCATGGCGCCCAGTCCGATAAATCCTGTTTTCATAAGCAGTGGTTTCCGTTAACCGCGGATCGCCGATGGGCCGCTACCGGCCTCCAAAGTAGGTGCTGGATCTCAGCACATTCTCAAATTGTTCCAGGTACCGTGTTTTTTCCTCGTCCGCCAAATCGCTGTCCTGCAGTTTACCCCGCAACACAGCCAATAGTCCGTCCGCTTCGAAATGTACGTAACGCAATACTTCTCCCGCGGTATCGGCCGGTTCGGCATGAACCAGCCTGAAATTGCCATCATCGTCTGTTTCGACATCCACAGAATCGGTGTCGCCAAAGAGATTGTGCATGTCGCCGAGGATTTCCTGGTACGCGCCGACCAGAAATATGCCCAGCAGATAGCTCTCGTTTTCGGCCAGGTCGTGTACCGCGAGCGTATTGCCAAGACCGTCTCGGCCGATATAACTGTCTATCCTGCCATCGGAGTCGCAGGTCAGATCGCACAATACCGCCCGCTGGTTCGGCTCCTCGGTCAGCCGTTGCAACGGCATGATCGGAAAAACCTGGTTCAGCGCCCAGATGTCCGGCAGCGACTGGAATACCGAAAGATTTACAAAAAACCGCCGCGCCAGTCTTCCGCGAAGCTCGGCCAGCAGGCCCGGCTGCAGATCCGGTGATGCTTCCAGGTGGTCGCGCAGGCGCATGCAGACTTGTCGTTCCAGTTGTTCTGCCTGGGATCGCTGGGCCAGATCGATATGACCAGTGCTGAAAGCGTCCACGGCGCTGGCCAGGGCTGTATTTGAATCGTCGTGTATGCGATCGCAGTTGCTATCGTCGATCTCGGTATTCGAAAGTTCGAAAAGCTGCAGCACGGCCGGAGCCAGGGAGCCTGGTTGCACTGCGGCCGCGATCGCCGGCGGAGACTCCTGGTCCACGACCTGCGTGATCATCACGGCATGGTGTGCTGTCAGCGCGCGGCCGGATTCGGTATACAACTCCGGACAGGGTTGCCGCGCCGCCGCACAGCTATTTGCCACGGTCTCGACCAGGACCTTCGCGTATTCCGGCAAGCCGTAGTTCATGGAGAAAATATCCGTCTTCCCCATGCCGTCGTAATTTACGCCCAGGCCCCCACCAAGATCCAGCGTCGCCACCGGAAACCCCTGCCCGCGTAATTCCGTATAAAAACTGGCTGCCTCCTCAACGCCTTGCGCAATATCTTCGAGGCTCGATATCTGCGACCCGAGGTGCACATGCAACAGCTGCAGCGATTCCTCCAGGCCGGCCCCGCGCACCCGCTCCATCGCCTCGAGCATCTGCGTGGCGGAGAATCCGAACTTGGATTTTTCGCCACCGGAATTTTGCCAGTGCCCTTTGCTGATGCGCGAAAGGCGAGCGCGCAGGCCGAGCAAGGGCCGGACGCCCAGTTGCCGGCTCTCGTCGATCAGTAAATCCAGTTCCGACAGTTTTTCCAGGACCAGGTAACAGCGATATCCCATGCGAGTCGCGATCAACCCCAGCCGGACATAATCGCGGTCCTTGTAACCATTACAGACGATGATACCGCCAGCCTGCGAGGCGGCCAGCACTACCATCAGTTCCGGTTTGCTGCCGCATTCGAAACCGGCGCCGGCACAGCCCGCGATCGTCTCGACTACGCTGCGTTGCTGGTTGACCTTGATCGGATAGATCGGATGGTAGGCTGCGGCATACTTGCAGGCTGAAATCGCGTCGCCGAATGCCTGGTCCAGCGATGCTACGCGATGTCTCAGGATATCGTTAAAGCGCACCAGCAATGGCAAGTTCAGATTTCGTTTGCCGGCTGCCCGGATCACATCCGCGAGAACGATACCGGGCGTCTGTTCGTCGGCATCTGGCTGGACGACAAACTCACCGTTGCTGCCGACCCGAAAATAGCCTTCGCCCCAATGTGGCACGCGATACTGTCGATTGGCATCCACCATTGGTGCGTCCTTTTGCTGGCCGGTCGTCTGTCGTGCGGATTGGATTATAGCGAAGGACCAGGAGCCTGTCGGGCTTAGGTGTTCGTAGCGAGGCGTGTGGGGAATCGAGGTCATTTTTTCGATCGTTTGAGGCGAATAGTGGTTCTATTCAACAAAAAGGATCGGAAAAATGGGCCGATTACCCGCCGCCGCAGTAGAATATCCTAAGTCCGACAGGCTCCTATAATAACGGCTTGTTTTGCGGTGGTTGGAGTGAGGATATGGCCCTGGACAAAAACTGGTTCGTCGAGGTCGCCCCGGAAGCGGGTTTTGCGCAGGCTTTGAAGATTCGGGGAAAGTTGCACGAGGAGCAAACGCCGTACCAGAAGCTGGAGATTTTCGATACCGAGGACTGGGGAAACCTGATGACGCTCGATGGCCTGGTCATGCTGACCGCCAGGGATAATTTCGTTTATCACGAGATGATGAGCCACCCCCCGGTCATGACTCATCCGGCCCCGCGGCGCGTGGCGATAGTCGGGGGCGGCGATTGCGGCACACTGCGCGAAGTCCTGCGGCACCCGGCGATCGAGAAAGTGTTCCAGATAGAAATCGATGAAGCGGTGACCCGTGCCGCGGAAAGGTATTTTCCTGAACTGACCGAAGCGAACGACGACCCGCGCGCGGAACTGTTGTTTGGCGATGCGATCGAGTGGATGAAACGACAGGAACCGGGTTCGCTCGATGTAGTCATCGTTGACAGCACCGATCCGGTGGGACCGGCTGTGGGACTTTTCCAGCGTGCGTTCTATGCCGATTGTTTGCAGGCACTGGGAACCACCGGCGTCCTGGCACAGCAAAGCGAGTCTCCCTTGTTGCACCTGGATACCCTCAAGGCGATGCGTGCCGAGATGAAAGCGGCGGGCTTTGAGCAATTACGCACCTATCAGTTTTGTCAGCCGACCTATCCTTCAGGGTGGTGGTCGGCGACGCTGGCCGGAATCGGCGTGGACCTGCGGGATTTTCGCGAGCAGGATGCGCGTGAACTGCCATTCACGGGGCATTATTACTCAGCGGATATGCACCGGGGCAGCATGGCGATGCCGCCATTCATCGAGAGGGCCTTGGCCGAAGGTTAAATCGACCGACACGCTCTGTGACCGATCGGGCGATCAGATTTCCTAGCCGCACCACTCGTCAATATCGGTCCGGGCCTTGGCTCGCAGCGCATCGGTTTCCTCGGAAGAAAGGTACTCCCGGCCACCGTCCGCGGTCGGCTTGAACAGCCGCGGTGCATTGTAGTAGGTGTCGTAAATTTCCTTGGCCTTCGCGCAATTTGCCTTGGCTGTTTGACGATCTTCACTTTTCTGCGTGCTTTCCTCAGCATCCGCTTCCTGGCGCAGACGATCGCCTTTCCGACGTTCGCGCTCCAGGGCAATAGTTTTCTTGCGTTGCTTGGCAATGGCAGCCTGGTCGGTGGGTTTGGATTCGATTTCCAACAGCACCGCGTTTTCAGACGCCGGGTAATCGCTGTAGTGAACCACTCCATCGGCGTCCGTCCACATCCATATTGCGGCGTTGGCGCCGATCCAAACGCTCAGTCCCAGCAGAATTAAAGCCAGCTTTTTCATCGTTCCTGTCGCCTCCTGGTGCCGGTCATAGCGCTTCCTCGCCTGTTTCACCGGTCCTTATGCGTATCGCCTGTTCCAGATCGGTGACAAATATTTTTCCGTCACCGATTTTTCCTGTCCGTGCGACATTGGTGATCGCCTCAACGACCTGTTCCAGCAAATCCGCCGATACCGCCAGTTCGATCTTCATTTTCGGTAGAAAATCAACGACATACTCGGCGCCACGGTAAAGCTCAGTATGGCCTTTCTGGCGCCCGAAACCCTTGACCTCCGTCACAGTAATGCCCTGAACTCCAACCTCTGCCAGCGCTTCGCGTACATCATCGAGCTTAAATGGCTTGATAATGGCTGTTACCATTTTCATTCAGACTGCTCCGCATCGACACGGGGTGCAGTCTAACACTCACCCCGGCGCTGGAAAACGGCGCCGGGAGCTACCACAAGCCGGGGTAAAACCATGGATCCCAAAATCATAGACGACCTCGCCAGGCGCATGTCCGAGGCGGTCCCAGCAGGCCTGCGGCATCTGCAAAGCGATCTGGAACAGAATTTTCGCGGCGTACTCCGCGGCGGGCTCGAACGGCTGGACCTGGTGACCCGCGAGGAATTCGAGGTGCAACAGGGCGTTTTGGCGCGCACCCGTGAAAAACTGAAAGCGCTGGAGGAAAGATTGGCAAAACTGGAAAAAGGGTCATAGGAGCCTGCCGCCGCAGTAGAACAACTAGGTCCGACAGGCTCCTAAATAAAACCCGCCGAGTTAACTGATCAATCCCACCCGTTATTGACCGCTAATTCGGTCCGGGGTTTGCCTAGACTTTGACGGGTGGATCTGGCCGTCATTTATTGTCGTGGCCTGGAAGGGCTGAATTCACCACCGGTCAAGGTGGAAGTATTCCTGTCGGGTGGTTTGCCGGCGCTCAATATCGTCGGTCTGCCCGAGACGGCGGTCAGGGAGAGCAAGGACCGGGTGCGGTCGGCATTAAAAAGCGCCGGCTTCGAGGTGCCGGTAAGCAGGATTACGGTCAACCTGGCACCGGCCGATTTGCCCAAACAAGGCGGCCGTTTCGATCTCCCGATCGCGATAGCCATTCTTGCGGCGACCAGGCAGATACCGGCCGGCGAGCTGCCCAACTATGAGGTGTATGGGGAGTTGTCGCTGGACGGGTCGATCAACCCGGTTCGCGGCCTGTTGCCATCGTTGCTGGCGGCCCGCGATGGCAGCCGCGAACTGATTATTCCCACCGGTAACCAGGCGGTGGCCGGGCTGGTTAGCGGCCTGGCGGCGCGAACCGCATCGCAACTGCTGGCAGTCTGCAAGCACTTCAGGGGTGAAGCCTTGCCGCGTTGCCCGCCGGCCGAAAACCTGTCGTCTGCGAGACCGGCGCCGGATCTGCTCGATGTTCGCGGACAATTGCTGGCGCGGCGGGCGCTGGAAATCGCCGCCGCCGGTGGGCACAGCCTCCTGATGATCGGACCGCCCGGGAGCGGCAAGACCATGCTGGCCAAGCGGCTGCCCGGCATTCTGCCGGGCCTGAACGACGCAGATGCGCTGGAATGCGCGGCGATCGCGTCGTTGACCCGCGGCGGGTTCAATCTCCGCAACTGGAAACGACGGCCGTTTCGCTGTCCGCATCACACGGCATCGGCTGCGGCCCTGGTCGGCGGCGGGCGCGACCCTCAGCCGGGCGAAATCTCGCTCGCCCATCATGGCGTATTGTTTCTCGATGAACTGCCGGAGTTTCCCCGCCATGTACTCGAGACCTTGCGCGAGCCGATGGAGTCGGGAGAGGTCCATATCGCGAGGGTCTCGCGGCGGGTACGGTTCCCGGCGGCGTTCCAGATGATCGCGGCCATGAACCCGTGCCCTTGCGGTTACCTGGGCGATCCCTCGGGGCGCTGTCACTGCAGCGCACAGTTGGTGCAACGATATCGCCAGCGGTTGTCGGGGCCGTTGCTGGATCGCGTCGATATCCAGGTTCCGGTGCCGAGATTGGCGGTCGAGGAATTGCAGGAGAAAAACGTGGCCGAGGCAAGCCGCGAAGTCGCAACCCGGGTCCTGGCGGCCCGCGGCGTTCAGTTTGGACGGCAGGACTGCCTGAACGCACAGTTGGCGCCAGCGCGAGTTGACGAGCTTTGCCGGCCGGGCAAGAAAGCAGGCGCGTTGCTCAGCGTGGCAATGACGCGTCTGTCGCTATCGGCGAGGGTCTATCATCGCCTGTTGCGGCTGGCCCGGACCATCGCCGATCTGGATGGCGCCGCTGAACTCGGCATTGCGCATGTCAGCGAGGCGATCACGCTGCGCAACCTGGATCGCAGCTAGAACCACGACCGGCTAT
>BFAU01000080.1 GCA_008975185.1 bacterium MnTg04
TCCCGACCGGTGATGCCCAGGCCTTCCGCGTTTTCTCCATCCATGAACTGCAGCGGCAGTACGCCCATGCCGCTCAGGTTGGAACGATGGATGCGTTCGTAACTTTCTGCGATTACCGCCTGCACGCCGAGCAGTTTGGTTCCCTTGGCCGCCCAGTCGCGAGAGGAGCCGGTACCGTATTCCTTGCCGGCAATGACCAGCAACGGAGTCCCTTCGTCACGGTAACGCATGGCGGCTTCGTAGATGGACAACTGTTCGCCGCCGGGCTGATGGCGGGTCCAGCCGCCCTCGGTACCGGGAGCCAGCTGGTTTCGCAAGCGGATATTGGCAAAGGTGCCGCGCATCATCACTTCGTGGTTACCGCGCCTCGACCCGTAGGAATTGAAGTCTGCCGTTTTCACGCCCTCTGCCCGCAGGTAATCGGCGGCCGGGCTGTCGCTCGCAATGCTGCCCGCCGGTGAAATATGGTCGGTGGTCACCGAGTCGCCGAGCAGGGCCAGTACTCGCGCGCCGGATATATCGCCGACCGGCGCCGCCGACATCGTCATACCGGCGAAATAAGGCGGGTTCTTGACATAGGTTGAGTCCGCTTGCCACTGGTAGAGTTCTCCTTCGGCAACCTGCAAGCCGTTCCAGTTTTTGTCGCCATCGAATACCTGTGCGTATTCATGCCGGAACGATTCACGGTTAACGCAGGCGTTCATCGTTTCGTGGATTTCCCGCTGGCTGGGCCAGATGTCCCGCAGATACACGGGCTCGCCATCGGCTCCTGTTCCCAGCGAGCTGTTGACCAGGTCGACGTCCATGTTGCCGGCCAGCGCATAGGCCACCACCAGCGGCGGCGAAGCGAGAAAATTCATTCTGACCAGCGGATGAATGCGGCCCTCGAAATTTCGGTTGCCCGAGAGCACGGCGCAACCCACCAGTTGGCTGCTTTCCACCGCTTCCCGGATTTCCGGCCGCAGCGGCCCCGAATTTCCGATGCATGTGGTGCAACCGTAGCCGACCAGGTAAAAGCCCATTTTCTCCAGGTCATCCAGCAAGTCCGCTTTCTTGAGATAGTCGCTGACCACCCGCGATCCCGGCGCCAGGCTGCCCTTGACCCACGGTTTGGTTTCAAGTCCTTTTGCGGCGGCGTTCCTTGCCAGCAGACCGGCCGCCATCATCACGGCCGGGTTCGACGTGTTCGTGCAACTGGTAATGGCCGCGATCAGGACCGACCCATCGCAAAGCTCAAAGTCCTGGCCACCCATGCTGACTTCGGCCCGGCCGTTACTTTCTCGGCCGCTGGTTTCCTTCGCCAGGTGGTCCTGGAACACCGTGGCCGCCGATTTCAGGGCGATCCGGTCCTGCGGCCGTTTCGGCCCGGCAATGCATGGTTCGACACTGGCTATGTCCAGTTCCAGGATGTCACTGTAATCTGCGTCGGGTTGTCCATCCTCACGCCACAGACCCTGGGCCCTGGCGTAGGCTTCGACCAGTTCGATGGTGTGCGCATCGCGCCCGCTCAGTTCGAGGTAGCGGAGGGTTTCACCATCGATCGGGAATATTGCGCAAGTACTGCCGAACTCCGGCGCCATATTGGCCAGCGTCGCCCGATCGGCAAGCGGCAGGTTCGCCAGCCCGTCGCCGAAGAACTCGACAAATTTTCCAACCACGCCTTTTTCACGAAGCATCTGGGTAACGGTGAGTACCAGGTCGGTCGCGGTGGCGCCCTCAGGTAAATTGCCGCTCAATTTGAAGCCGATGACCTGTGGGATCAGCATCGTAATCGCCTGGCCCAGCATGGCTGCTTCGGCCTCGATGCCACCGACTCCCCAGCCCAGGACGCCCAGCCCGTTCACCATCGTCGTATGGGAATCGGTGCCGACCAGCGTGTCCGGGTATGCCTGCAGCACACCATCCTTTTCAACCCCGAAAACGACTCGTGCAAGGTACTCCAGGTTAACCTGGTGAACGATTCCGGTGTTCGGAGGAACGACCTTGAAGTTGTCGAACGCATTTTGTCCCCAGCGCAGGAATGAATAGCGCTCCTTGTTACGCTGGAATTCGATAATATTATTCAGATCCAGTGCGTCTGCGGAACCATAATTATCGACCTGGACCGAGTGGTCGATTACCAGTTCGGCGGGTGACAGCGGATTGATGTCGGCGGCCTTTCCGCCTAGCCTGACGACGGCGTCGCGCATCGCTGCGAGATCGACGACTGCCGGCACGCCGGTAAAGTCCTGCAAAATAACGCGCGCCGGCGTGAACGCGATCTCTTGGCTGGGTTCGGCCTTTGCGTCCCAGTTGGCCACTGCCTCGATATCGTCCCGCGTAATGTCTATGCCATTCTCGTGGCGCAGGAGGTTTTCGAGCAAGATCTTCAACGAATAGGGCAGCCGCCGGTAGTGGGTGCCTTCCAGGGCATCCAACCGGTAAATCCGGTACTCCTTGTCGCCGACTTTTAGCGTCGAACGTGCGTCAAACGAGTCCGTCATGAGTTCTCCGAAATGGCGGTGCAAGCCGTAAATTATACGACATCGCGTTGGCTGGCGCTAAGCGGCGAGTGATTCGCGGAGAGCGGCAAAATCGCATCGATGACGCCTCCGCCCAGACACCGTTCACCATCATAAACCACCGCAAACTGGCCGGGCGTCACCGCTCTTTGGGGGTGATCGAAGAACAGGGCAAAGTTTCCCTTTTCATCCAGCGTGATCATGCAGGGCTGGTCCTTTTGCCGGTATCGTGTCTTGGCGGCAAGGCGGGCCCCGTTTTCGGGTTGTGTGCCGATCCAATGACTGTCGATCGCTCGAAGACCACTGCTGTACAACAAGGGATGATCGTGCCCCTGCACGACCGTCAAGGTGTTGCACTCCAGGTTCTTGACGGCGACATACCACGGCGACTCGGCGCGCCCCTTGCGACCGCCAATCCCCAGCCCTTGTCTCTGGCCCAGCGTGTAATACATCAGGCCATCGTGCCGGCCCAGCAGTTCGCCGTCCGGGTCGCGAATATCGCCCGGCGCTGCCGGCAGATAGTTTTCCAGAAAACTGCGAAAGTGGCGTTCGCCGATAAAACAGATGCCGGTGCTGTCCTTTTTCCCAAAATTATCAAAACCCTGCTGGCGGGCGATGGACCTGACTTCCGCTTTCTGCATTTCACCGATCGGAAACAACGCATCCTGGAGGGCCTGCGCAGAGACCGCATTCAGGAAGTAGCTCTGATCCTTGTCCTGGTCCAGCCCTTTTAGCAATCTGACGCTGGCAGCCGAGCGCTCGACCCTGACATAGTGCCCGGTCGCCGTGTAGCGAGCCCCGAGACGCGAGGCGTATTCACGAAAGGTGCCGAATTTGATTTCGCGATTGCACAGCACGTCCGGGTTTGGCGTTCTTCCGGCCCGGATTTCTTCCAGGAAATAGGCGAACACGCGTTCTCGATATTCCTCTGCGAAATCGACCTTGTGCAATGGAATACCGAGCTCAGTGCATACCTGCCGGGCATCCTGACAATCCTGGGCAGACTGGCAATAGCCGTCCTCATCGTCCTCCCAGTTGTTCATGAACAGGCCATGCACTTCGTAGCCGGCTTCCAGCAGCAGAAATGCGGCGACCGATGAATCGACGCCACCGGACATCCCGACTATTACTCGATCTCGCCTGTTGGCAGGCATATTTCTGCAACCCTGTACAGACTGGAAGAGGTCCTATTATAAACGCAATGCTTTTTTTCGACCGCCTTGGCGACAAGAGCTTCAGGAAACCTGGTCGCGATTTTTATGGGTCAGCGGCAGATGACTGAGCAGTTCCAGGGGAAACCGCTGCCCAGCGAGATAATCGTCGATGCAACGCAATACCATGGGGCTGCGCAGTTGGCCGGATCGAGCAAGTAACTGCGCTCTATCCAGCCAGACCGCGCGAATGATTCCGCGGTCCAGATTACGACCCGGAAGATGTTCAAGAACATCGCCGGTAAACGCAAAACGGATAAAGGACTTTTGCTTTTCAGGATTGGTCCACTGGTAGATACCACACAGCGCTTTCGGTTCGAAATGCCACGCGGTTTCTTCCAGCGTTTCACGAATGGCTGCCTCGACCAGACTCTCACCAAGCTCGAGATGACCGGCGGGCTGATTCAAGACCTTGCGGCCACCGGCGAACTCTTCGACCAATAAAAAACGGTCATCCTTCTGGATGACCGCAGCAACCGTTACATGAGGAATCCATGACATTCGGGAAGTATACCGTCAGCGAAACCGGGCGACCGAACAATCCGCCAGTTCCTTCGCACAAACTGTGATTTCCTTCACGTTTGCCACCCGTCATATTATCTATTCTGCAATGCTACTGCGTTGTTATGTAACATCGGATGCAGGGAGCAATGGCAGCCAGGGAGGCTGATTCTAAATGACATCCAGTTGTGAACGGATTTTCATATCGCTGATTGCCGTATTGGCCCTGGTATATACCGGTTTGGCCATGGCCTCCGACGATGGTCTGCGAAAAGCGCAGCAAATGCTGAACCTGGGGCAGCCCGCGCAGGCGCTTGCGATTCTATCGCCCATGGAACCGCAACTGGCCGGCGACAGCCGGTTCGATTATCTGTTCGGGCTGGCCTTGCTCGAAACCGGTCATACCGGTAAGGCGATCTTCGCCTTGCAACGCTCAGTCGATGATGACCCTTCGTTTGCGGCGGCGCGCCTGGATCTCGCCCGCGCATATTTTGTGGAAGAGAATATGGTGGAAGCCAGATCCCATTTGCTGATCCTGCGCGACCAGAATCCACCAACGGCTGCGCAGCGGGAAATCCGCAATCTACTCGCTCGTATCGACAGCAGAGCGCGGCCAGGGAAAAATCGCTACCAGGCTTATGCCGAATTTGCCACGGGCTTCGACAGCAACGCCAATGGCGCGACAGATACCAGCAGCTTTCTCGGATTCGTGCTGGACCCGGAAAGCAGGGCGACCGACAGCCCCTATGCGTCCTATTCGATTGGCGGCGAGATTCAACGGCCTTTCGAAAACGGGTTGATCTGGAACACGCGGGCGGATCTGGGGCAAAGAAATTATCCCGATGCATCCTTTGTCAATACCACCCTGGGCAGCATTCGCTCACGCATCAGAAGTCTTGGCGACTCGACACTGTACTCCGGTGGCCTGATGGCCTACCGGCTGAATACCGACGGCAAGCTGAACAGCCAGGGTATCGGCCTGGAAGGGGATTACCAACGCAAACTGAACAGGACAACCTATTTCTCCGTGCTGGGAAAACTGACCATGATCCGGTACGCCGACAATCAGGACATACGGGATGTCGATCAGTTCCTGGTCGGGTCGACGATCAGTCGGGTTTTCGGCGCTGCCGGGTTGGGTAATGCAGGTGCAACATTGTTGCTTGGCCGCGATAACGCCCGGCTCTCGAACTCGAAGTACAGCCGTTATATTACCGGCTTGCAGGTATATGTCGGCTGGAATTTCAATAGCAAAGCCCGTTTCCGGACGATGGTGGGCATAAGCCGGTCTCAATATGATGATGTATTTTTCCCGCAACAGGTCAACCAGGACCGCCGGGATACGCTGAGCCAAATCACGCTACGCCTGACCTGGAAGATCGATCGGCACTGGTTGTTGAATTACAGTTTTTCACATCAGAAAAATAACTCCAATGTCGAAATATTCGGCTTCGATCGAAACGTCGCGGGCGTGTCATTGAGACGAATCCTGCGCTGACCTGATCGGGACCGCAAAGTGTGACGCGGGTCTCATTTTGCGGGTGTCCATTGAACATATTTTTGGGAAGGTTGTACCAAGTGTGAAGCCGTTCACAGCGTTTTTCCAGGAAATACCCTAATTTATCGTTGCCGGAGATATCGGCCTGAAACCAAGTGGGAAGACAGGTACGACCATGAATATACAAATCGCAGGGACCAGGGGGCTGCTTCTGACAGCCATGCTGATGATGCCGATGATCGTTTCGGCCGAGGCAGGGAAGGTCATGTTTGTTTTCGGACAGGCCTGGCTGGACGGCGCGGGCGGAACACGCCAGGAAGTGGTCAAAGGCATGAGCTTCGATAGCGGGGATCATTTCAGCACCGCCGCAAACGGGCGGGTGCAGTTGCGGATGGCGGATGGCGGACTGGTCGCCCTGCGGCCATCGACGGATTTCGTGATCGAAGAGTTTTTTTATACCGGTTCCGATACCGAAACCGGCACGGCTGACAGCCAGGAACGGAGTTTTTTCAGGCTGGTGAAAGGCGGATTTCGATCCATAACCGGCGCGATCGGGCAAAAAGACCAGAGCGCATACCGGGTGCGCACTCCGGTCGCCACGATCGGCATACGCGGAACAGATTATGATGCGGTCTATTGTGCGGCCGCTTGCGAGCCAGGAAACGCCGGCTTATATGTAGGCGTAACGGAAGGCGGGGTCATCTTGACCAACGCCGCGGGGTCGCTGGAGCTTGATCCTGGCCAGTACGGCTATGTTGCGGATGAAGACAGCGCACCGGAGATGTCTGCCGATGGCGCGGATGTACTCGCCGCAGGCATCGGTTCGGCCGGTGAGAACGCAGAATCCGACGCCCAGGTCCAGGTTGCGGTTACCGGCACCGATGGCAGCGGTCAGTCAGCCAGCCTTACAGAAGGCAACGAAGTCCAGGCGTCCCAATCCGGACAGGTAGGATTTGCCGCCGGTCCGCTGGCGACGGTCGACCAGTTCAGCGGCGTTTCCTCCGGTCCCAATGCATCGGTCCTGATGACCGACACCGGCGACCTGGTCAAGTTCGGCGGACCCATCCCGACAGATTCTAAAGGCAATACGACCGATGTTATTTACAGCCTCGGCAGTGCGGAAATTTTCGACCGCGGTGAGGATGCCGAATCGGGTATACGTTGGGGTCGCTGGGCCAACGGTTCGATTTCGGTGATGGACAGCACCGGCGCCAGTACCGACCAGGATCTCGGGAATTCGAGCCTGCACTGGGTAACCGGGTCGGTCGGCCAGCCGACCCCTGTGCTACCGACCACCGGCTCGGCAAGTTTTACGCTGGTCGGCAATACCAACCCGACCGATAATGCGGGTAACATCGGCACCCTGGGGTCCGCGAACCTCAGCGCCGATTTCGACCGGCAGACGGTCGATGCGGATGTCTCGCTGTCTATGGATGCCAACAGTGAAATCTGGAATGCATCGGCGACCGATATTGCGATCGACAACGCGGACGCAACTTTCGGTGGATCGTTCGATGACGTCACCGTAACCGATACCACGGATGGCTCCGTAAGCCAAGGTGACGGAAGCCTTAGCGGATTCTTCACCGGCGATGGCGACGGCAACGTCACAGGCGCGGGTTTCGGCTATTCGCTGGATGACAACCAGGGGACATCGGTAACCGGCGCAGCGGCATTCGATGCCGACGATCCACCCGGCGGCGAATAAAAAAGTCCGCGATAAACGAATACAACAGGTGGTTGTGACCAATGGTCCGGCCGCCTGATTTTTTGGCGGCAATTTGTGTGATGCGAGACACGTAATATTCGCGCGAATAAGGACAAACTGCCAAGGATTATGTAAGCGGTTGAGACCGGGACCAATGATTCAGTTATCGCAATCGACAATCTTGCGCGCAGGCCTGGCTGGCGTTCTGCTGGCGATGGCCGCGTGCGGCGATGGTGAAGACAGCGCCGGCAGCGTGACGATCGAGAGCATCACGGCGCTGAGCATCGAAGGCGTGGCGTCCAAGGGGCCGCTGGCGGATGCGGACATCGATCTCTGGCCTGCCGATGCCGTTGGCCAACCGAGCGGCCCAGGGTCCTTGCTGAGCACCGTCACCGACGGCACCGGTCGCTGGTTTGCCACTCTCGATACCAATGCGCAACTTTTGATAGCCACAAGCCGCGGCGGCAGCTACGTCGATGAATCCGATTCGACGCCGGACCCGGCGCTCAAACGGGTCGTTCAACTGGCCGCCGGCGACGAATTGCAGGGCCTGGTCTTGTCGGGGAGTTCCACGGCTGCGATCAACATCATCAGCCAGGCCATGCTGACGAGAGCACGGTTCCGCACCGGTCCGGTCAGTTTCCCGGACGCGGTCGATGCGGTCCGCAGCGAAGCGATACAGGTTTTCGGATTCGACATCTTTACGGTTCTGCCGCAAGACCCGATCGCACCGGACCCGGCTTCACCGGAAGTTCAACGGCAATACGCCCTGTTGCTCGGCGGGCTCGCCAATGTCCTGAACGATATCGCCGTCAGAAACGAGATACCGGTTCCCACGTTCAGCATGGTTGAGGCGGTCAGCCAGGATTTGTCCGACTGTTTGTTGAACGGACAGGACTCGGCTGGAACCGTCTTTTTCCCCTTGAACGGCAACTTTATTGCACTGCCGGACGACCTCGATCTGAACGGTCAGATCATCAGGTTCCGCAATAACAACTTCGTGGTGTTTTCCGGTACCGCGGTGCCAGTGGTCGACCCGACTGCTTGCTCCGTCAACCCACCATCCGGTGACACCATCGCCCCGGTGTTCTTGCAGGTACCGCCGCCTTTTACTGTCGCCGCAAGCGACGCAAACGGAACCCTGGCAGCAGACCCGGCGATCGCGGGAACGCTTGCCCAGGTCCAGGCAGTGGACGACAGTGGCGATCCGGTGCAGATTATTCACGATGCGCCACCGATCTTCGCGCTCGGTGAAACCCTGGTCACCTTCATCGCGACCGACAGTTCGGGTAATACTTCGCTGGCTACCACGCGGGTCGCGGTTCAGGACCAGGTGGCGCCATCCATACAAGCGCCCGCGGATATTACCCAGGTACGAGATGGGGCGCTGACCGTGGTCAACCTGGGGCTACCGGTGGTGGCTGACAACGTCACTACCGTGGGTCTGCTGATCGTCAGCAACGACGCACCCGCCGCTGGCTTTCCCGTTGGCTTGCATACGGTCGTCTGGACGGTCCGGGACGAGGCGGGCCTCATCAGCACGGCCAGCCAGTCGCTGACGATTACCACGCCGAATGCGCCACAACTGTTGCAACCGGTGCCGGATTCAACGGCCACCGAAGGCCAGTTCTTCTCGATGAATCTGGCAGCCTTTTTCAGCGACAGCGATGGTGACCTGCTTTCGTTTGCGCTGTTTGGCCTGCCCGCGGGAAGCGGTCTGCAGTTTGACCCGGTCAGTGGAATCCTCAGCGGGTTTCCATCCGATTCCGATGCCAAGTCCGGGCCGCTCAATCTGACTGTCTCGGCCAGCGACCTCGCTGAGTCGGTCAGCGACAGCTTTTTATTCTCGGTGACGGACGTCAATAACCCGCCGGCATTCAGCATTGCAGATTTATTGCTGGCGGAAGATTTCACCGGCACCGTGGTGCGTGGCGTGGTCCCCGGCCCGGTGACCGCGGACGAATCCGGACAGAGCGTCATTTACAGCATCAGCCCGGATCCGGCCCTGACAGGCTTCGCAAACCTGGTTTTCGATCCTGCCGGCGGCACGCTGAGCGCGACCGCAGCGGCAAACATGAATGGCAGCCAGATTTTCACCATTACAGCCGACGATGGCCAGGCCGTAAACAACACCTGGCAACAGAATTTTCTGTTTACGGTAGCGGCAATAAACGACGCGCCCGTTTTCAGCATCCCCGGTGATGTTGTATTGCCCCTGAATTTCCCCGGTGTGGTCGGTTTTGCGGTCACGCCGGCCGCGGTTAACCCGGATGAAACGGCTCAAACGGTGACCTACACGATCAGCCCGCCCATAGATTTCGCGGCGATCAGCATCGACCCGAACACCGGTCAGGTCACGATAACGCACTTGCCGGACCTGTTTGGCAGCCAGTTGATGATAATCACCGCATTCGACAACGGGGCGGAAAACCCCAGCCACAGTGAAGGGTTCGTGCTGACGGTCGGCCCCTGACGGCACGATTATTCATGCACGAGCCGGTGCAGACGATTTTACAATCTCGTTTCGCGTAGTTCGGGCGTTTCGCTGGCGTTGTCCCAGGCGCAATCGAAGGATTCCAGCCATTCCTTTATGCCAATCGGGTCTGCGGAAATCAGCTGGCCATCCCAGCGGTCGAACGAAGGCCGATAAATCATCGAGTGCCGGTCGCGGATGATGAGCGATGCAGTCAGGCTGGTGTCCCGCGGCGCTGCACGCATTTCGAAGTTACTGCCCAGCCGCCGGGCCAGGGCAAAAAATCGCGGCGCATTGATGACCGCCTGGCGCGGCTGCCGGATAAGAACCCTGATCAGCATTCGCCTTCTTTGTAAAATTTTCTGGCGTAAAGCCTCGATCAGGACGGGGTCATTAAACAACGCCGGATTCAGCCGGTCGCTCACAATATTCAGCGCGGCCGTCGCAGCGAGTATCAGCTGCTCGAATGCAGCCACGGCCTGGCCACGGGTCTCGATCGTTGCCGGCAGACCGCTTTCGCCAGGCATTTTTCGCGGTCAGGTCCGTCGCCGCGATCTGGCCATGCCGAGATAAGTCTCCGGCGATAGGTCCAGCAGCGCTGCGCGGGCCTGCTCCGGAATATCCAGACCGCGGACGAAAGCCTGTAGCTGGTCGCGGGTAATTTGCCGGCCGCGGGACAGCTCCTTGAGCTGCTCATAGGAATTCTCGACGCCATAACGACGCATCACCGTCTGTACGGGTTCCGTCAATAATTCCCAGCTCTGCGTCAGGTCCGCGGCCATTTTTTCCTGACAGGCTTCCAGCTTCCCCAGCCCCTTGTCGAGGGATGCGATGGCAACCAGCACATGTCCGATCCCGGCGCCCAGGTTGCGCATTACGGTGCTGTCGCTCAGGTCGCGCTGCCACCTGGAGATTGGCAGTTTGGCGGAAAAATGTGCCAGCAACGCCGTCGCGACACCCAGGTTGCCTTCTGCATTTTCGAAATCGATCGGGTTGACCTTGTGCGGCATCGTCGAGGAACCGACTTCCCCCTTGATGGATTGCTGGCGGAAATAACCAACGGAAATATAACCCCAGATGTCGCGCGACAAGTCGATCAGGATGGTGTTGTAGCGGCAAAGCGCATCGCAATATTCGGCGATCCAGTCGTGCGGCTCGATTTGCGTTGTGTAGGGGTTCCATGCCAGGCCAAGCGACTGGACAAAATCCCGCCCCAGAGTATCCCAGTCTATATCGGGGTATGCCGAAAGATGCGCGTTGAAGTTGCCGACCGCCCCATTGATTTTCCCCAGCGCCTCGACACCGCCAAGCTGGTGACGTTGTCTTTCCAGGCGATGGACAACATTCAGTAATTCCTTGCCCATCGTGGTCGGCGAAGCAGGTTGCCCGTGGGTGCGCGACGGCATCACCGTGTCCAGCAATTGCTCACCCATTTCATCCAGATTTTTCTCCAGCCTCGCCATTGCCGGCAGCAATACTGAATCCCGTGTCTCGACCAGCATCAAAGCGTAAGCCAGGTTATTGATGTCCTCCGAAGTGCAGGCGAAATGCACGAACTCCCGGGTCGCGGGTGGTTCACCGGCCGCTTCCAGCTTTTCCCTGATGAAGTACTCGACCGCCTTGACGTCGTGGTTGGTCGTCGACTCCAGGCTCTTGATTGCCCCGGCGTCGTCCTCGCTGAAGTTTTCTTCCAGGTCTGCCAGCGCCGCCATGCCCCGATCCGACAATCCTTCGAATTCGACTATGCCGGGATGTTCCGCCAGCATTTTCAGCCAACGCATTTCGATCAGCACACGGAAGCGGATGAGCCCGTATTCGCTGAGCAGGGGACGAAGCTCATCGCATTTTTCGGCATACCGTCCATCGACTGGTGAGAGGGCGGTCAGAGGACTGTAGTTCATGCCTGTCAAACCCAGAAATGATAGGATCAAGAATGATACAACATTGCCTGCCGCGAAGGAGTACGGCGGCGCCCAATCCAGATGGTCAGTCCGATCAGGCGACTCGCAAAGAGATAAATGGAGAACAGGATGGCCGCTAAGGAATACCGTACTGAAAGCGACAGCATGGGTGAACTCGAAGTGCCGGCAGAGGCTTTATGGGGCGCACAGACCCAGCGCGCCGTGCAGAATTTCCCGATCAGCGGACTAACTATTCCACGCCCGTTTATCCGGGCGCTTGGCCTGATTAAATGGGCCGCCGCGGGGGTCAACAAGGAATTGGGCGGACTGGATGCCGAGCGGGCGGATGCCATCCGAACGGCCGCGCTGGCGGTCGCCGACGGCAAGCACGACGAGCATTTTCCCATCGATATATTTCAGACCGGTTCCGGCACCAGCTCCAACATGAACGCGAATGAAGTGGTATCGCGACTGGCCAGCACCGGATCGCTGACGGTACACGCCAACGACCACGTCAATATGAGCCAGAGCAGCAACGATGTGATCCCGACCGCGATCCATGTCAGCGCCGCCCTGGAAGTACACGAATCCTTGTTGCCGGCGCTGGCCCATTTGTCCTCGGCGATGCAGAAGAAGGCGGCGGAATGCGATTCGGTGGTCAAGACCGGGCGAACCCACCTGATGGATGCGATGCCGGTCCGTCTGGGTCAGGAGATTTCCGGCTGGCAAAGCCAGATCGACCTGGGCACGGAGCGGATCGCCGGTACGCTGGGCAGAATGTGCCGGCTTGCCCAGGGCGGTACCGCGGTAGGCACCGGCATCAACGCCGATCCGCAGTTTGGCCGCAAAGTCGCGGCCATGCTGGCAAGCAAAACAGGCGTTCCATTCGTCAGCGGCGACAATCACTTTGCCGGTCTTGCCAGCCAGGACACGGCGGTGGAAATGTCTGGCCAGCTGCGGGCGCTGGCGGTAAGCCTGATGAAAATATCCAATGACCTGCGGCTGATGAACAGTGGCCCGTTGGCAGGACTTGGTGAGATTTCCCTGCCGGCGTTGCAGCCGGGTTCCAGCATCATGCCCGGCAAGGTCAATCCGGTCGTACCCGAAGCCGTTTGCATGGTTGCCGCCCAGGTGATGGGCAACGATGCCACCATCGCTATCGGCGGCCAGGCTGGAAACTTTGAACTCAATGTCATGCTACCGGTAATCGCTTATAACCTGTTGCAGAGCATCGAGATCCTGGCTGGCGCCTCGCGGGTGCTCGCCGATGCGGCGATAGCAGGATTTACGGTCAACGAAGAACGTATCGGTGCTGCGCTGGCGCGAAACCCGATCCTGGTTACCGCGTTGAACCCCATTATCGGCTACGAAAAAGGCGCCGCGATTGCCAAGAAAGCTTATCGGGAAGGCAGATCGGTCCTCGATGTCGCAGACGAGGAAACAGACCTGTCGAGGGAAGAACTCGAGAAACTTCTCGACCCCAAAGCCCTGACCGACGGTGGCGTCAAAAATTAGCCTGCCCGGCAATCAGCATCTCAATGCCTCGATTCTCAATTTATTACCCGCCGGCGGCTATGACCCTGGCGAAAAATGTGCGCGCCTGATGCGTGAACGCATCCTGACAGCCCTGAAAAACACAGCGCCGGCAGCCGACCCGGTCGCAGCCGCCCTGGCGGGTGACTTGCCAAAGCGCGCGCGCAAGCTGATAAGACAGGAAACCCTGGTTCCCGCCGCCGTCCTGATACCGCTGGTCGGGGCAACGGATACCGAGGTCATACTTACGCGGAGAGCGGGCCATCTGAAACACCACGCAGGACAAATCAGTTTTCCCGGTGGCAGGCTGGAAAAACAGGATGCCGGGCCGCTTGCCGCGGCGTTGAGAGAGGCCGAGGAAGAAATCGGTCTGGATCCGGCCTGTGTCGAAATCGCCGGCTATCTCACGCCTTACATTACGATTACCGGTTATGTCGTGACGCCGGTGGTCGGTTTCCTGCGCAACGGGTACACGGTAGCAGCGGACCAGGTCGAAGTTGACGAGGTTTTCAAGGTGCCGATGGCTCACTTGTTGAACCCCGAAAACTGGGTCAGGCGAAATCGCGAGTTCATGGGCGTGCCGGTGACCTACTATGAAATTCACTGGCAGGACCGGAATATCTGGGGCGCCACCGCCGCAATGTTAATTGCCTTCTCTAAATTATTAAGTAAAAACGAGAAGTTATGAATAACTTAGATAAATTACTCGAAGTAATGGCCAGACTCCGGAATCCGAAAACCGGCTGTCCGTGGGATCTGGAACAGGATTTTGCCAGCATCGCACCCCATACGATCGAAGAAGCCTATGAGGTTGCGGATGCCATCGGCAAGGGCGATATGCGCGAGTTGCAGGAAGAGCTCGGCGATTTGTTGTTCCAGGTCGTGTTTCACGCGCACCTGGCGGAGGAACAGGGCGAATTCGATTTTTACGCCGTTGCGGGGTCCATCTCCAAAAAACTGACGCAAAGGCATCCGCACGTTTTTGGCGATGCCGAAACCCGGGATACCGCCGAACAGAACAGGCGATGGGAAGAACACAAAGCCGGTGAGCGCAGGAGCAAAGGACAGGATTCGGTATTGGACGGGATTCCCGTGGCACACCCTGCGCTGAGCAAGGCACAAAAGCTCGCCAAAAGAGCGGCGACGGCAGGGTTCGACTGGCCGGACCGGCATGGGCCGCGGCAGAAAATTGACGAGGAATTGACCGAACTGGACGGCGAGCTCGATAACGGCACTGTAAGGAGACAGGCGGAGGAGATCGGCGACCTGCTGTTTTCCGTGGTGAACCTGGCCCGCCACCTTGATATCGATGCTGAAGCCGCGTTGCGCGAGGCAAACCGGCGGTTTGCAACGCGCTTCCTGGGCATGGAACTGTGCCTGCGCGAATCCGGGCAGAAATTGTCGGAACTCAGCCTCAGCCAGCTCGAACTCGCCTGGCAAAAAGCCAAGGAAAGCATCCACGGCAGCTAACTCCGGATCCCGGCAGGCTTTTATTTTAAAGCTTTTCCGCTGATTCAGTTCAGGTTCAGGATAGTGCCCATATGCTGGTATCGAAGCTGTGAAGAACCGCGGCTTCGGAGCAGGTGAAAAAGGAGCACAATCATGAAAAATCGCAATTTGTTTTTGGGCATGTGCGCGCTGGCCTTGGTGCTACCTGGGCTGGCGGCAGCCGACGACGGCAATGACCGGCGTACGGATCGGGGCAGATATGTCTATGCCCGGGTAATCAATGTGCAGCCGGTTATTCGTTACGTGACCGTCAAGGTGCCTGTCCAGGAGTGCTGGGACGAACGCCGGTATCGGTCCGTTTACCCCGACAGCGGTGGCTCGACCATAGTCGGCGCCATTATCGGTGGGGTGATCGGCAATCAGTTTGGCAAAGGCCACGGCCGCAGAGCGACGACCGCGCTGGGCGCATTGCTTGGCGGTTCGCTGGCTCGCGACGCGGCGATCAGGCGCGCAGAGCGCGAGGGACGCTACGAGCCGCGCGAATCGTATGTCGTGCAACGCTGCGCGACTTCATACGACTATCGCGAGGAGGAGCGGATCGATGGCTATGACGTCACCTATCGCTACAAAGGCGATACCTACCTGACCCGGATGCCCAACGATCCGGGCAAGCGTCTCCGTCTGCGGGTCAGTATCACGCCGGTCGCTGATTACTGAGCTTGCCCCTTCGCCGGTTCGGTCGGACAATGTCGCATATGACACTCAGGATACTCATCATATGTCTGGCATTGGCCGGGCCGGCGGAGGCTTTCGCCACGGAAGCGGCGCGCGGTTATCAGGCGCACGGCAGGCCAATCCACCGGCTGGTGCAAAACGAAAGCTTCACGCTGGACCAGGCAGTGGACAAAGTCAGGGCGAGATATGGCGGAAGGATTATCAAGGCCAGCACCCGGCGACAAAAAGACCGTCTCGTTCACATCATAAAAATTCTTGGCGACGATGGCCGCGTCCACACCGTGCGGGTTGACGGGATCGACGGACGGATACTTTAGACCATGCGTTTGTTGATCGTGGAGGACGACGCCGTACTTCAAGGCAGCCTGGCCGAACAATTGAGAGAAGCCGGCCATGTCGTCGATACTGCGGGAGACGGCAAGGAGGGGCTGTATTTCGCGGAGGAATTCAAGCCGGATCTCGCAATTATCGATCTGGGCTTGCCGATCATGTCGGGGATGGATTTGATCCGCGTGATACGCGAAAAGGAACTCAGCTTCCCGATACTGATATTGACGGCCCGGGATCGCTGGCAGGAAAAAGTCGATGGCTTGTCCGCGGGGGCGGACGATTATCTGACCAAACCGTTTCAGCTCGAAGAACTGATCGCCAGGGTAAATGCCCTGATCCGGCGGGCCGCGGGTTTTGCCAGCCCGGTTATTTCATGTGGCCTGGTCAGCATGGACACATCTGCGCAAAACGTAACGGTTGCCGGCGAGGAAGTTGTCCTGACGGCGTTCGAGTATCGATTGCTCGAATGCCTGATGCTGAGCGCGGGCCGGGTGATATCGAAGGCCGAGCTGACCGATCGTCTGTATGACCAGGACTTCGAAAGGGAAAGCAACGTCATCGAGGTCCTGGTCGGCCGCTTGCGGCGCAAGCTCGATCCGGAAAACAGCACCAATCCCATCGAAACCTTGCGTGGGCGAGGATACCGCTTCAACCTCGAGACCACAGACTGATGCAGTCGATGAGCCGGAGACTGCTTCTGTCCAGCACCTTGTTGCTGGTCGTGCTTCTCGTCGCCTCCGGCATCATTCTGGATACTGCGTTCCTCTACGCTGGCCACCAGGCACTTGAAGATTTGCTGG
>BFAU01000081.1 GCA_008975185.1 bacterium MnTg04
AGGGACGGGCCTCCCCAGTTGGGGAATGTCACCCCCAGGACCTGGAGGCGGACATTCGGCTCAGCGCAAATTACGGTACCCCACAGGACGCCACCGCCATCGTCCCATTGCTCAAACATTCGCCCGCCAGGATGTGCTTCGCAAATGTAATTGCGCTTACCGACTTCTCCGCCTGCAAAAAACTCCACAGGCCACCACCCGCCGATATCTTCGGTGAGTGCTTTCCACACACGCTCGGGTGGCGCATTGATTTCAGTTTCCATCGTTAACTGTGCAATTTCAGCCGGTTGATTTGCCATGATCAGCTCTCCGTAGTTGATTCCGCGATCGACTTCAGTCGAAGAAGGCGATCTGCGGGGATTTGTTCAAAGGGTCGAATCCAGCGGCGGTACATCGTCTGCAGTGGAATCGGGTTGAGGTGGTTGATGCGCTCACGACCACGACGCTCCACGACAACCAATCCACCTTTTTGCAAGGTCTTGAGATGCTTCATCACCGCGAAACGCGAGAATTCAAAGCACTTGCACAGTTCGCTGGTGGTCATGGATTTCTTGCGGAGCAAATCAAGGATTCTGCGTCGTGATGCGTCGCTCAAAGCTGCCCACACCGCATCGTTAACCGGCAATGTACTGCCATCACCAGGAGCGAATTTAGAATGCGTTGTTTGCATATGTGACCTAATAGTCACATATTCGATGCAAAATGTCAATGGACACTTCTCCTTCTTGGTGCAATATGCAGACTTGCGACAGGGATCGGCAACACCATGAATCTTGAAGAACTTCGTAACGATCTGTCGTCGGTCGATCGTCAGCTCATAGAGCTGATTGCCCGGCGGCACGGTATTGTCAGCGCGATCGGGAATTGCAAACGAGCTACGGGTCGGGCTACCCGGGATTACGAGCGGGAAAAGGATGTATTGGACCTGGCGCGCAGCCAGGCCAAGGCCTTGAATATCGACCCCAAGCTCGCCGAGGAGGTAGTGACTGCGCTGATCAGGTCATCTCTTGCCAGCCAGGAACGCGATCGGGTTGCGGCAGAGGGCAAAGGAGACGGTCGGCACGTCTTGATTATTGGCGGTGCGGGTAAAATGGGCGGCTGGTTCGTGGATTTTTTTAATTCGCAGGGATTCGCAACGACTATCGCCGATATTGACGTTGAACCAGGCCTCGGCCGGTTTAAGGAATGGCGGCAAGCCGGTATTGATTACGATGTCATTGTCGTCGCGACTCCACTCGCAGTATCCGGTAAAATTCTCGCCGAGCTTGCTGAGCAAAGACCCGCGGGCCTGATCTTCGACATCGGCTCTCTCAAATCACCACTGAAATCCGGACTTCAAGCATTGCTGAACGCCGGATGCATGGTCGCATCCTTGCACCCCATGTTTGGGCCCGGCACCGACTTGTTGTCGGGGCGCCATTTGATATTCGTCGATGTGGGATGTGACGAGGCGACCACAAAGGCCAAGGAGCTCTTCTCCGCGACGATGGTCGAGGTGCTTGATATGGGTCTCGATGATCACGATCGACTGATTGCCTACGTACTCGGCCTGTCACATGCACTGAACATCGCGTTCTTTACCGCACTCGCGGAAAGCGGCGAAGCCGCGCCAAAGCTCGCCAAATTGTCATCGACAACCTTTGATGCACAATTACTGGTTTCGGCCGTGGTAGCCCGGGACAATCCACGAATGTACTTTGAAATCCAGCATTTGAACAAATTCGGACTCGACCCGCTAGACGCGCTGTGCGAATCCATGAGGCGAATTCGCGACCTGGTCGCCGCCGGCGACCAGGATGGCTTTGTGGATTTGATGCTTAAAGGACGCGAATACCTGGCAACAAGACGGTAATACCGCTGACCTGAAAATGCGCCTCAATTGGCAATGGGTTTCTTCCCCGTAATCAGGGCATAACCCGCTCCGCCGGACAGCACGAAATCACGTGCTGCTGAAATCGATGAAAATGACGCGCTCAAGCCATTCGCAAGCTCAAATTGTTCCCGGTCCAGGAAATTTTCGATCACACCTATGCGCCGTTCCATGCGCGAAATCATGTCGCCGAGTACTTCGCTGACATCGCGTGTACGGATTGCGGAAAAGCCGGTCTGGTCGAGTACGTCGCGATAACCATCGATAGGCAGAGCCCCGCTGATGCACAGCACGTGCCCGACCAGATCCTGTAGCGATTCGGGTAGTGCCTGGTTCAGTACGACATCGGAAATACCCAGCCTGCCGCCTGGTCTAAGCACGCGTTTCATTTCGGTGAGCGCCAGCGCAAGGTCCGGAAAAGTACTCAGACTACACTCGCAGATCACCACATCGAAAGAATCGTTGGCGAACGGCAACCGCTCCGCATCACCCTGGACAAACTTGACCCTGCTCGACAGGCCAACATTCTCGGTCAGTTCATTTGCCCGGCGGATATTTTCCTCCGAGTAATCGATCCCAACTATGCGGCAGCCGAAATGCTCCGTGAGCACTCGCGCGCTTTCACCCCGGCCACACGCCACATCCAGCACACGATCGTCACATCCGACCAACGCAGATCCCGCCAGCTCGCGCGTCAGCGGGATGCCGCCCGGGTGCTCATCGCTGCCGAACAAGAGCGTGAGAACCGGCATCTCATAGAATTTCGCGCTGCGGCTTTTGACGTGATTATCCATTGGCTCGCGGTTAAAACCCCTCAGTTATTCTTTCAGCCACCCGTCCAGGACCGTGTCGTTTGGCCTGTAGACTGGCGCACGGCTGTGGGAATCCTATACTATCATTCGTAACCCTGTCCCCGCTACGCTTGCGATGCCAAATGGGGACGCCGAGCCGGCGTGGTAAGCTGGATTTCTCGTTTTTTTACTCGCAAATAGAGACAGGATCGTGAGATCGATTGCACTTTCACTCATGCTGGGCCTGCTTTCGTCGCCCGCTATCGCTCAGTCACCCAATGACGTGGTTGCCGAGGCACTGAATTTGCTTGATCAGGTGATCAGGACGCGGAAAGAGGAGCTATCGAACGATAAGCATGCCCTGTATGCAGTGATCGATGACGTTTTGCTGCCGAGATTCGATCGCAAGTTTGCCGCTCAACTCGTATTGGCCAGGCACTGGCGAACCGCAAGCGATGACCAGAAAACGCGATTTATTGAAGCATTTTATGCGACCCTGGTGCATCGATACGCAGACGGTGTCTTGCAGTTTCATCTGGATAAAATGGAAATCCTGTCGTTTCGAGGAGACGAACCCGAGAAGCGAACAGTGGTGAAGACCACGGTTTTACTCGATGACGGCACAAAGGTACCGGTCCACTACGCTATGGTCGAACGTCCGCGTGGATGGCTGATGTATGACGTGAAGATCGAGGGGATTTCATATATTCGAAATTTCCGCGCGGAATTCAATAGCGAAATAAACGCGACGGGGCTCGATGCTGTCATCCATCGCCTTGAAGCGGAGGCCGCCGCCGAACCGGAAGAATAATTACGGCTCGATAATTCTATTCTTCTTCAAAAAACTCATCGAAGAGGTCATCGTCACCCTCTGGAGGATCGCCGTCGTAGATATGATATTCGCGATTCTGCAGGTATGCTTCCCGAATCGTTATGTAGGGGTCGAAGGAGCTATCGATGGTGCTTTCAGCCGCAAGTAGTCTCGCTCGAATGTGAATGCCCTGCAGTATCCAGAGTTTGTCCCTAACTGAGGAATTGCTGTAGTGGAAAAGCGGATCGAAGAAAATGTCCAGAGGATAAGCGATAGCGTCCCTGAGCGTTCGCGGCCCAAGGATCGGCAGCATTACGAAAGGGCCATCGGGGACGCCCCATTTCGCTAAAGTCTGGCCGAAATCCTCGTCATGCGGTTCCAGTCCGGCGGATTTCGCCGGATCGAACAATCCACCGATACCAACGGTGCTATTCATGACCAGCCGAGCCGTGTCGCTAAGCGCATCCCGCCCTTTGCCTTGCAGAAAGTTATTGATGATATTCAATGGCGTTCGCAGGTTGGCAAAGAAATTTGAAATCCCTCTGCGCACGAACCCGGGCGCTATGATTTTATAGCCCTTGGCGAGAGGTTTCAGGGTGACGGAATCCAACCCGTCATTGACGGCGTAGATGCCACGATTGAGGGGCTCCCAGGGATCGGCGGCAGAACGAACTTGCGCGTCTGTTCCTGCGACCTCGGGCGAACTCGCGCAGGCGCCCACTTGCATCAATATCAACCCAAGGAAAATGACCTGGCGCGCGCGGCATCTCATCGGATTCTCCGCCGATCGCTTTAGCGATCGCAGGTACCGGGCATTCATCAGACCGTTGCCCGGCACATCGTCTGCTGTATCGGCAAATCGTCGCTGCATTCCTCCTGTTCGCGTGCATTCTTCAGTGCCTTTTCATACCACTCGAACTCATCCAGGAATTTGACGATACGCTTTTCGTACGCGGGGTCCAGCGGCTTGCCATCGTCATCAAAAGCGTTGTGGATCTGGGAAATCGGGAAGGCGCTGGGAATACTCGGCGTGCCGAGTTCCGCAAGGATGCCGCGGAGGTTTACCAGGGCCCGGACTCCGCCAAATGGACCGGCAGAGTAGGTGACTATTCCACTGGGCTTGTAGTGGTACTCACTCTGGAAATGATCGAGCAGATTTTTTAGCGAGGCCGATATGCTGTGGTTGTACTCAGCGCTGACAATGATGTATCCGTCAGCCTTCTCCAGAATCTGACTGACTTTTTCCATCGCGTCGGGCGCTTCGCCCGGTCCGTATTCCTTATGCATCAAATCCAGAAACGGTAGCCGGTACTCATCGGGATCGATCAGCGTGACGACGTGGTCGCGCTCTTTCAACTTGTTGGTCACGAAACGCGCCGCCTTGATGCCCTGGCGGTCTCGCCGAACGCTGCCATATATCACGGCGGTGTTTAGTCGATTGGAGTTTGCCATAACTTTCTCGCTCCTCGTCACGTCGCTGGGCATGTGCACAACAGTATACGTGCTCGGCAGCTGTATCTGTGTAGCTGTTCTTACTGCATCCCTGATTCGCACATACGCGCTGGTCTATTCCTGTCAGTCAGGCCATAGAATTCGCGATAGAGCGGCAGCAAACGTCACAAGCAATATCCACCATTGATAGCGCGATGCGGCCGCCAGCGACGCAAATGCATTGCCGCTCCTGCGTCAACCGGTATCGAGACGAGCCTCGGTGACTGCGAAAGTATCGCTGCGAATGACAATTGGTGGCTTGTCAACCTGGCCGAGGTAACGCCGCAAGATTGCGGTTTTTTTACTCTTTAAAAATCAATACATTATGATGACGATCGCACAGGGAGATGAGAATTTTTGGGCAGCAACACGAGTGATATTTTTTTGCATTTTCTTCAATTCAAACCTCATAACATTACGGCAACTCTTTGATAAATCGCATCTAAATTTTTCTCAAAAAAGGGCAGGAAGTGTGCTTTCCGCTATCGAAAACGAACGAAAATGAAGAAAATAGTCTCCGAATCAATCTTTTTTCGATATGCACCGCTTATCCACAAACTTCCCACAAGTTTTGCTATTGGCAGAATGTTTTTTGGTGATATATTAAATCCACGGCAACCGGAAAACCTCGGTTGGAAGGAAGCCGGGCTCCAATTGGCTGGGGCAGGGTCACACGCCAGGAGTGACCAACCGGTAGACGAAGTCTACACGTGGGTAGGGCTCGAAAGGGCAATATGCGCGGCAGAGTAGTCGGATGAATAATCGGGCTGCGATGTAGAGGGAAGCTGCCAGGGCTCGTGAAAGCGTTACCGGAATGCTTTGGCGGGGGACGTAGCTAAGCGTCCAAAAAGAAATTCCAGGGGACTGAGGTTCCCGAGCCGGTATCGGGCTAAGTCATGGACTACGTCGGTGGCTAAGCCGGGGGCCGAGTTGGAACAGACCGGGACAGAAGCGATTCACCTCGCGGATGAACTGGAAAGAGAAAACTGAACGGGGGATGAGGTATTCGTACTTCATCCCCTTTTTTATTGCCTGCGTTTTTTACGAGTAGTGCAAACAACGAGCGTAGATACCCGCCGCTCATCGCGGTCTGGTGATTATTCCTCCAGCGAACGGATGAATTGAGGATTTTTCCTGGCTTTAATGGCTTGTTCCAGCAGGAATGCATACCGGATCAGTTTTTCTTCTGTAAATGGGGCGCCAAGAAAGGTGATGCCGACCGGCAGGCCCAACACTTCGCCCGCGGGCAGCGAGATCGCCGGGTAGCCGGCGATAGCGGCGGGACCCGAACTGGAAAGGAAATGCCGGTCATGGTCGCCATTGAGGAAGTTCGTCTGCCATGCCGGCGAATTCGATGGTGCGACGATTGCGTCCAGCGCGTGCCGGCTCAAAACCTCGTCGAGCGCCCGGCGCATCGCCGTGTTGCTGTTCTCCAGGGCCCGTAAATACTCGGGCTCATCCAGCGTTCCCTTGCCCTCGGCCTGTTCCAGGATGTCCTGACCGAACCAGGGCATCGATTCGTCGGCGTGGTCGCGATTAAAGGCGATGATACCGGCCAGTGTATCTGCAGGCGGCTCAACACCGGCGCCTGCGAGATACTGGTTCAGGTTGGTCTTGAACTCATACAAGAAAACTTCGTATTCAGCGTCATTCGCCAGGTCGGGAACAGCAAAATCGATGGGATCGACAATCGTCGCACCGAGTTCTTTCAGCCGGGCTATGGTCTGCTCGAAAATAGCCTCTACCCTGGGTCGTTTGCCCGCCGCGCGATACTTTCGCCAGACGCCAATTCGCACGCTGTCGAGGGCTGCCGCACTCAGCCCCGCCGTGTAATCCTTATCTCCGGGATAGCCCGCGGAAGCGGGATCCGTTGCGTCTTTTTTGGCCATCGCCGACAAAAGCAGCGCCGCGTCCCAGACGCTTCTGGCCATCGGACCGGCCGTGTCCTGCGTATGAGAGATCGGGATAATTCCGTCGCGGCTGACCAGCCCAACCGTGGGCTTGATGCCGACGACGCCATTGATACCGGATGGGCATATGACCGAGCCGTCAGTCTCGGTACCGATCGCCAGCGGCACCAGCCCCGCCGCAACCGCAACCGCCGACCCGCTCGATGAGCCGCAGGGGTTACGATTCAGCACATAAGGGTTTTTGGTCTGCCCACCGATCCCGCTCCAGCCGCTGGACGAAGCGGAAGACCTGAAATTGGCCCATTCGCTGAGATTGGTTTTGCCGAGGATGATCGCGCCCGCTTCCCGCAAAGCCGCAACATGGAACGCATCGTCAGGAGCACGATGACCAGCCAACGCCAATGAACCGGCTGTCGTCGCCATTCGATCGCCGGTATCGATATTCGCCTTCAGCACGATTGGAATTCCATGCAGCGGCCCGCGCACCCGGCCTGCCCTGCGCTCATCGTCCAGGGCGGTCGCGATCGCCAGGGCATCGGGGTTGATCTCGATTATCGAATGAAGTCCGGGTCCGCGGCGATCGATTTCTTCAATGCGTGCGAGCAGGTGAGACACCAGTTCCGCGGAACTGAACTCGCCGCCCGTCATCGCCTCCTGAAGCTGGCCGACGGACAGGTATGCTGGGATTGGGTCCGCTTCGTCTTGTGCACAGGCGATAATGCCCGTCAGAATCGTCGCAATAACTACCAGTCTGATTGTCATTTTCATTCCCATGGGTTTCACACCGCGCACAGTATAGATAATGATCTGCTAAACTGCACAACGGCAATTGTCCGGGTAAATGCGCCCGCACCTGGTAAAGGAGTTTGGTCATGATTGGTTACGTTACACTGGGAACAAACGATATCGAGCGCGCGGCCACATTTTATGACGCGCTCCTGGGTGAATTGGGTGCCAGTCGATTCATGGAATCGGAAACCTTTATCGCGTGGAGCGTTTCCCCGACTACGCCGGCCATATCCGTGATCAAACCCAATGACGGCAACGCTGCGACCGTCGGCAACGGAGTCATGGTCGCTATCAGCGTCGACTCCCCGGAAAAAGTGGATCAACTGCATGCCAAGGCACTGGAACTGGGCGCCGCCGACGAGGGCGCACCGGGTCAACGTGGCGACGGCGGGTTCTACGCGGGTTATTTCAGGGATCTCGATGGCAACAAGCTGAACGCTTTTTGTATGAGCCAGGGCTGAGCGGCGCCGGATTAGATTCTTCTTAGCGTAAACCCTTACTGCATTTCCAGATAGTGTTTTACTTTCTCGACGTCATCGTTCATCAGGTAGGCGTCGGCATGTTTCCATCCGGTCAGCGTGATCAGGTTGTCCTGGTTCGCGATCAGGTGGCGATCCGATCCATAATCGCCGGTCAACCAGCCGGGGACAGCGATGACTGACATGACGCGGACCGGGTGCCCAAGCACGCCGTTCAGTATCGTCGCAAAAGCCTTGAGTGTCTTATTCCAGTCATCGAGGCTGTACGCGGGCGCGTTCTGACCAAATAAAAGCTTGTT
>BFAU01000082.1 GCA_008975185.1 bacterium MnTg04
AACCGACTCGGATTGCGATGCAACCGTGGCAAAACCGGGCAGACCGGCGAGCAGGTTCTCGGCGATCATCGGCCCGTAGAGGACGCCGAATTGTCGCTGGTCGCCAAAAACAGCCTGCATGATATCCGCGGGCGTATGGCCGTCGGCATCCAGACCCTTGGCAATGGTCAGACAGGGCACATCATGCGGCGCCGCTTGATGGACCCTTTCAGCAATTTCCCGATGTGGACTGGTGGGGATGGCAAACAGAATCAGATCGCATCCTGGCTCAAACATTTCCTCGAGAGGGATATTTTCCGCCCCGGTATCCAGGTTTTTTTCCCAGATCGATATGCGGTGTCCTGGCACCAGCGCAGACTCGAGCGCGCGGCCGATTTCACCGTGACCCAGCATGACGATTTCACGTTGGCCCATAGCTTTTTCCTCTACCGACGTTCCGGGAGGTCAATAGTAATCGTTGAAGGTGCCGAACAGGAAGTCCGGCAAATTGCCGCGGGTATCGATATCTATCAGGCGCGTCTGGATTTGCTCGCGGGTTTGAGCGATGCGACCAGCGATTCCAACTCATCGCCAAGCGGCCGGGGCCTGGCGATGCCAAATCCCTGCACGTAATCGACGCCGATTTTCTTCAGATGCGCTTTTACGGAACTGTTTTTCACGTATTCGGCGATGGTCTGCAGGCCCATCGCATGGCTCATCCGGGTAATGGCTTCGACGATCGCACTGGAAGCCTCGTCATCGAGAATTTCCGTGATGAACTGGCCATCGATTTTCAGGAAATCGATGGGTAGTGTCTTGAGGTATGAAAAGGAACTCAGGCCGGCGCCGAAATCATCGAGTGAAAAATGACAGCCGATCTTTCTCAGCGCAATCATGAATTCTGCAGCGCGATTCATATCGAGGATTGCCGCTGTTTCGGTTATCTCAAAGCAAATCGCTTGCGGGGGAATATCGGCCCGCACGAATTCGCCGGTGACGAAATCCAGGAAACCGCTGTCGCAAAGCGACTGACCGGACAAGTTGATCGCGAACAGGCTTTTCGATTCGGTGAGTACTGTGCGATGTTTGCCAAGCAGATCCAGGGTCTGCCGGATCACCCAACGATCGATCGCGGGCATCAGCCGGCTATGCTCGGCGTGCGACAGGAATTCGCTGGGTGAAATCGGCTTGCCGTCGTGGTCTATGCCGCGCAGCAGGATTTCAAAATGCGGACTCTTCCCGCGCCCTTTTAACGGCTCGATGCGCTGGCAGTAAAGATAGAAATTATCATCGCGCAACGCCTGTTGGATTCCCTCGATGCCCTGCATGCGTTCCAGGCTGTTCAACAGCATGGCATCGTGATGCTGGTACAGCGCGACCCGGTCGCGGCCACGATCCTTGGCGACGATGCAGGCGATTTTTGCCGCCGCCAGGGCGCTTTCGACGGTGTCCGAATCCGCGGCCAGCCGCGCCACGCCAATACTGACCGTTAGCTTGATGGGACGGTCTTCCCAGACGATGCTCATATCGCCGATGGCTCGCCGAATATCCTGGCCGATGCACCACCCCTGATCCAGAGAGCAATCGCCGATCAGGATGCCGTATTCGTCGTCGCCGATTCGTGCTATCGGTCCTATCTCGTCAAGGTCTGCGGACAACAGCAATGCGACCTGCCGGATCGCTTCGTCGCAGGCCTGGTGGCCGAGCGATTCCGATATGATATGCATTTCGTCGAGATTCAGGTGGAGCAGGCAATGGCTCGCCGACTTGCCGTTCTTGCCGGACACCGCTCTTTCGAGACGGTATTCAAACTCCATGCGGTTGATCAGACCCGTCAGATTGTCAAAACGAGCCTGAATGATTCGGGCGATATTGGCGGCGATGGCCTGCAGAAGAGTTTGTTCGCGTTTGCCGAAATCCGCCGATTCGGGGCCATTGGCGACAAACAGTATGCCCTCGACCTTGCTGCCGGCGACCAGGATCGGGGCGGCCAGGCTCTTGCACGAACCACCCGGCAGGATTTCTTTGCGCCTGGCGGAAGAACGGTCGCTGACCACCACGTTTTTGTTCGCCACCTGCAGCCAGGTATCGAGATCCCTTTCCAGTTCACGGATGACCTTGGCCGCGTTATCCAGTGAATGCGTGCTGCTGTCGCGGCGGATGTTGATGCCTTTGTCGCGCAAAATAACAATGGCCAGCGAGACATCGAGATGGTCTACGCAGCGCTCGACTAACTCTTTCAACGCATTTTGCACGCCGCGGATCTGCAGGATCTGCTCGTTGCTGTGACAAATCAGATCCAGTTCCTGGTAGCGTTTGGCCAGTTGCACCTTTTTCCGTGCGCCCGGCTTTTTGCTGTCCGGCATCCCGCGTGCCATGCCCGTGTCCTGGCGCCATGTCGAGGCGCAATTGTATAAATTTCAATGAGTTCCCATTGAAAGGTTATATTCAATCAGAATACTCTCGCACCGCACGGCCGGGACTTCCGTGACCGGCGTCACGGCATGCAAAGTGGTCTCAAATCGTCCAAAGGCGTAGGGTTGTACCTAGCAAAGGGCGGGGGAACCCACTGATGTCCATTTTTCGATGCCTATTTACACACCACAGTGGGTATCGGCCGCAGGAGGTTGAACAGGCGGTAGTTTGCCCATTTGTGTATATGATGGTAATATACAAATATGATTGCCTTGACGAAGATCACGGGCTTTGACTGGGATGAGGGAAATACTCGAAAGAACGAGAAACATGGTGTCTCTATGGCGGAGGCGGAGCAGGTTTTTTTCAACGCTCCATTATTGTTGCTCGAGGATGCGAAACATAGCAGCCGGGAGCCGCGCTTCCACGCTTTGGGGCAAGCAGATGACAGGCGTCTGTTGCATCTTACTTTCACCCTGCGCCACGCGGGAGAAAAAATTCGAGTGATCTCGGCCAGGGATATGCATCGGAAGGAGCGAGCAATTTATGAAAAAGCGACCTAAAGCGGTTCCGGAATTCGCCAACGAGGGCGACGAGCGGCGTTTCTGGGAACAGTACGATTCCTCGGACTACCTCGACTGGACTCAGGCGCAGCAAGTCGTCATGCCCAGGCTAAAGCCGACGACGAAGACGATTTCTCTGCGTCTCCCTCAGCATCTTCTGGACTCCATCAAGATTGCGGCCAATGCTCGCGACGTGCCCTATCAATCGCTGATCAAGGTGTGGCTGCAGGAGAAACTGCGTAAGCACTGACAATCTCCGGCGGGACACATCATTGTCAAAAAAAAGCCCGCCACAAAGGCGAGCTTTTTAATTGGTGGAGGCGGCGGGAATCGAACCCGCGTCCGCAAGCACTCTGCTCAGGGATCTACATGCTTATCCAGTCTATTGATCTTATCATCGGCTACCCGACGGGCAGGGAAAACCAACAACCAGTTCAGAACTTGTTAACGCTGAAACCCTGAACAAATTCCAGTCGCGATCTTGTGTAAGGTTACGCCCGAAACATATCCACAAGAAAATATTGCCTCGGACGCTAGCGGGACTTAAGCCGCCAGTGCGTAGTTGTTGTCGTTTGCAACTATACAGTTTGCAGTTGGATTAACGAGGAACCCTGCACCTCGGCATGCACCCGGAGGTTCGCTACCCACGTCGAAGCCAGGTCGCCCCCAGACTGTCCATTCTACACCTTTGCCGTGCCTGAAACGGGGTCTGGCGCGCAAAATTAAAAATCGGTTAGCTGTGCTTCAGGATGCGTTCTTTTTGCCGTTTCCAGTCGCGGTCTTTGTCCGTGGCGCGCTTGTCGTGCTGTTTCTTGCCCTTGGCCAGGCCCAGGTCGAGCTTGGCGCGGCCTTTTTTCCAGTACAGGCTCAACGGGATCAGCGTATAGCCTTTGCGCTCGACCGAACCGATCAGGCGGTCGAGTTCGCGGCGGTGGAGCAGCAATTTCCGGGTCCGGGTCGGGTCGGTCTTGACGTGGGTCGATGCGGAACTCAACGGGGAAAAGTGCGCGCCGAGCAACCACGCCTCGGCATCTTTGATGACCACGTAGCTTTCCTTGAGCTGGGCACGGCCGGCCCTGAGGCTTTTCGCCTCCCAGCCCTGTAGCGCCAGCCCGGCCTCGAGGTTCTCCTCGATGAAGAAATCGTGCCGCGCCTTGCGGTTGGTCACAATGACGTTCGAGGCCGTACCTCGCTTTTTTTTCCTTGCTGCCATGGTTTCGGAGTCCTGTTCGCGCGCATTCTACCGGGGAGTGGCCGGAAAATGTTGCTTTGCATGCATTTTGTCGTCGTGACAAAACAGGCGCCGAGTTGTCTGTAGATCGAATTTCATCCAGAATCGCGGCTTTCGCGGTAGGTTGGATAACATATGAATAATCAAACGACTGCCACCGTAAAACGTCAATCCCTGCAGGGCCAGTGGTCGACGCGCCTGGCCTTTATACTCGCGGTTACCGGCTCGGCAGTCGGTCTCGGGAATATCTGGAAGTTTCCCTACATCGCCGGTGAAAACGGTGGCGGGGCTTTTGTCCTGATTTACCTGCTCTGCGTTTTCATGGTCGGTCTGCCGATCATGATGTCCGAGATCCTGATCGGCCGGCGTGGCCGGCGCAACCCGGTCACGACGATGAGGATAGTCGGCGAGGAGGAGGGCGGCAGCCGCAAATGGGCCCTGGTCGGCATCATGGGCATCATCGCCGGCGTGTTTATTCTTTCTTTTTACAGCGTCATCGCCGGTTGGGCGATGTCCTACGTTTTTTCGACGGCTGGCGGTTCCTTTGTCGATGCCGATGCAAGCCAGGTCAAGTCGATATTCGACCAACTGTCGGGTAACTGGAAACTCTCGGCTTTCTGGCACACCATTTTTGTCGTTATTACGGTAGCTGTCGTGGCGCAGGGGGTGCAAAGAGGCCTGGAGCGGCTGGTGAAAATCCTGATGCCGGCCTTGCTGGTGTTGCTGCTGGTGTTGCTGGTGTTCAGCATGAATTCCGGCTATTTCGGACAAGCGGTCGAGTTCATGTTCCGGCCGAATTTCAGTGCGCTGACGCCTTCTGGTGTGCTGGTTGCACTGGGACATGCCTTCTTCACGCTGAGCCTGGGTATGGGCGCCGTGATGGCCTACGGCGCTTATTTGCCGGAAGGAACATCGATCGCCAGTACCTCGGTGATCGTGGTGCTGGCAGACACGGGGATCGCCTTGCTGGCGGGCCTGATTATTTTTCCGGTGGTTTTCGCCAACGGCCTCGAGTCGGATGCCGGGCCCGGGCTGATCTTCCAGACCCTCCCGTTGGCTTTTGGGCAGATGCCAGGCGGCGTGTTTTTCGGAACCCTGTTTTTTGTGTTGCTGAGTTTCGCCGCGTGGACCTCATCGATCGGCATGATCGAGCCGGCAGTCGCCTGGATGTCGGAGAGCAAAGGCATCAAAAGAGGCGTAGCTGCCGGCATCCTCGGCGCATTTACCTGGGTGATCGGTTTTGGCACGGTGTTTTCGTGGAACCTGTGGCAAGACAAGACCTTCTTTCAAGGGACTTTTTTCGACAACATCGATTACCTGATCAGCAATGTTGCGCTGCCGCTCGGTGGCTTGATGATCACGATATTCGCCGGCTGGGTGATGTGCCGGAATTCGACCAGCGATGAACTGAACTGCGGCACCGGACAAATGTACAAGACCTGGCGCTTCCTGGCACGCTATGTCGCGCCGGTTGCGGTGATCCTGGTGTTGATCGAAGCATCGAGCGGCGGCATGGTTTCGGACTTCCTGTCAAAGATCGGAGATTAGTCACGGCGTGAAACGAATCCGCCGAAGCGCGCTGGTGCCGTTTAGCGCCCGGCAAATGTTCTCGTTGGTGGACGATGTCCCGCGGTACCCGGAATTTTTGCCGTGGTGCAGCGATTCCGAAGTTCTGACCCGCGAGCCCGGCCGGGTGCTGGCCAGGCTGGAAGTCAGCAAGGGTACGTTTCGCAAGAGTTTTACCACCACCAACCGGATGGAACCTTACTCGGGTATTTACATGGCGCTGGAAGAAGGGCCGTTCAGCATGTTCGAAGGGAACTGGACCTTCGCGGAACTGCGCGACGATGGCTGCAAGGTCGAACTGGATCTCCAGTTTGAGTTTGCCAGCCTGCTGATGTCGATGATTCTGAGCCCGTTATTTGAAGATATCGGCAATACCCTGGTTGACGCTTTTTCAAGACGGGCTGAGTCCGTCTATGCCTGAAACGGGGTACATCGATATCGAAGTCGCCTACGCGACGCCGGACAAGCAATTGCTCCTGTCCGTCAGGGTACCCGCCGGCGCCACCATCGCAGAGGCCATCGCGCTGTCCGGGATAGCGCAAAAATTCCCGGGGATCGATCCTGCCAAACTGGTCGTGGGGATATTCGGCAAACGGGCGAAGCTGGATCACCGGCTCGCCAACGGTGAGCGCATCGAGATTTACCGACCGTTAAAAGCGGACCCGCGGGAAATTCGCCGGCAATTGGCCGCGCAGGGTAAAACCATGGGCAAGACCAGGAAAACCGATCAGTAGCCGGATGCTTCCCCGGCCGGCGCTTCCTCCGTCGGAGGTTCGCCGGCAATCCTGTCAAGACGGCTTACCTCGTCGCCATCGAAGAAAACCACAAAATGCTGGGTGGTTTTTTCGCGGGTTTTCCCCGCCTTGAAATAGTAGTAGTAATCCCAGCGGTCCTTGTCGAACGGGTTGCTGACCAGCGGCGTTCCCAGTAAAAATCGGACTTGCAGGCGGGTCATGCCGACTTCGACCTGCTCTATGAGATCCGCATCGAGCAAATTGCCCTGCTGAATGTTGATGCGATAGACGCAGCCGCCGGTCAAGGCGGCAGCGACGAGTATCGCCGCACCCAGGCTCAATCGGCGTACAACCGGGCTATGATTATTTTGGTTTTTTTGCGAATTCATGTGCGGGCCGGTTCGTGATTGACGTACAATTTTGGTTGGCGGCAGCCTGCCGCAAGCCGGCAGGCGTGGCATCATAGCGTATCAGACAGGCTTGCAGGCGGGAAATTCGATGGAACGCAGTGACCTGAGAAAAGCGGGACTCAAAGTAACCCTGCCGCGGCTGCGGATTTTGACCATCCTGGAAAGCAGCGCCCAGCGCCATATGAGTGCCGAGGATATCTACAAATCGCTGCTGGAGTCAGGCGAGGATATTGGCCTGGCGACAGTTTATCGGGTTCTCACCCAGTTCCAGGCGGCCGGTCTTGTGTCGCGGCATAATTTCGATGGCGGTCATTCTGTTTTTGAACTGGATACCGGCGATCATCACGATCACATCGTATGCAACGATTGTGGCCGCATCGAAGAATTCATGAACCCGGTTATCGAAAACCGGCAGGAGGAGATCGCGAAGGAACACGGGTTCAGCCTGGTCGCACACTCGATGATTCTTTACGGTCGCTGCCTGAACCCCGACTGCCCGCACCGGGTCAACAAAAATTAATTGTTTATCCGCCGGCGGTCCGGGCGATCATTTCCCGGGCGTGTTCCCGGGTCTTGGTCGTGATATCCACGCCGCCGAGCATGCGTGCGAGCTCTTCGACTTTTTCTTCGCCTTCGAGATGGCTGAGCGACGTTCGCGTGGCCTTGCCATCGGTAATTTTTATGATGCGCAGGTGCTGATGCGACTGGCTCGCCACCTGCGGCAGATGAGTTACGCACATCACCTGGTAACGCGCACCGAGTTTGCGCAGATGCCGCCCGACGATTTCCGCAACACCGCCCCCGATCCCGCTGTCTACCTCATCGAACACCAGGCTGGGGACCTGGCTGCTGTCGGCGAGAATCACCTGGACCGCCAGACTGATGCGGGAAAGCTCGCCGCCTGACGCTACCTTGCCGATCGCTTGTGCGGGTTGTCCCGGGTTGGCGGCGACCAGGAACTCGATGTCGTCCAGGCCTTTTGCCGAATAATACGATTCATTCACTTCCGTCACCCGGCAAACAAAGCGGCCGCCGGGCATGCCGAGTTTCTGCATCACCGCGCTGACTTCGCCGCTAAGCTTGGTGGCGTTGCGAACCCTGATTGCGGAAAGCTTTTTGGCAAACTCCAGGTAATTGCTTTTCGCCCGGGTGACTTCTTCGGTCAATTCTTCGAGCCGGCTTTCGGCATTCTCCAGGTTTTCCAACTCGGTCTGCATCGTTGCCAGGTGCGCCAGTAGCTGATGGGGTTCCAGCTTGTGCTTGCGCGCCAGTTCATGTGCGCTGTCGAGCCTGGATTCAACTTGTCGCTGCCTCTCGGGGTCGATTTCCATGCCATCGAGATAACGGCGCAGATCTTCGGCCGCTTCGGAAATCCTGATGTCCGCTTCGCCGATCATCTCCAACGTCGCCTTGAGCGACGGATCGAGCTCCACCGCACCGCCTACGAGGCTGGCGGCCTGGGACACCAAAGACTGGGCGGATCCACTTTCGTCCTCATACAAGAACTGCAGTGCCTGTTGGGCTCTTTCCATCAGTTTGCCAGAATGCGCCAGTTTTTTTCGCTCGAGCTCGAGTTGCTCCAGTTCGCCGTCCTGCAGCGCCAGGGCATCGAGTTCGCGAACCTGGTATCGCAACAGGTCCAGCCGTGCTTCACGGTCTTTTTGCTGGTCCTGCAGTGAGCTCAGGTTCGCCGCCAGCGATTGCCAGTCGTCGTGGGAGCGCGCCACATCTTTGCTCAGGTCCGCATGGCCGCCATGGGTATCCAGCAATGCCATCTGGGTCGGTTTGCGGAGCAGCGACTGATGCGCGTGCTGGCCATGAATATCGACCAGCTGCTCGCCGAGTTCGGTCAGCGACCGCAGCGGGACCGATTGGCCGTTGATAAAGGACTTCGAGCGGCCTTCGCGGCTGATTACCCGCCGCAATACGCATTCATCCTCGGAATCCAGGGCTTGCTCGCGCAACCAGGCGAGCGTGGGCGAGCCCCGGTCGATTTCAAAACTCGCGGTAATCTCGGCTCGCTCGGCGCCATGGCGAACCGAGACGCCGTCTGCGCGGTCACCGAGCACCAGCCCCAACGCGCCGACCAGTATGGATTTGCCGGCGCCGGTCTCGCCGGTCAGTACGGTCATTCCCGGACTCAGCTCCAGTTCGGCTTCGTCGATGATCGCGAAGTTGCGAATTCTGATATAGCTCAGCATGGCGCGCTCAGGTCGTCGGCTCGCGGTTGCTCCGACTGCTGTCTCCCCAGCGCAGCTTGGATCGCAACATGCGGTAATAATCGTAATCGGCGGGATGAATCAGCGTCAGGCGGTGCTTGCTGGCGCGGATCGACAGCGTCTGGTTTTCGCCCATATTCCCAAGCAGATGGCCATCGCAAAAAATCGGCACGTTACCGCGCGGCGATCGCGCCAGCCGCAGACTGATAGCCGAGTTCGCGGGAATCACTATCGGCCGGTCGCTGAGCGTATGCGAGCAAACAGGAACCAGCAGCAGGGCATCGAGAGATGGTTGAATAATGGGTCCGCCGCAGGAAAGCGCATAAGCTGTCGAGCCGGTTGCGGTCGCGATGATCAGCCCATCGCCGGTGTGGGTGTTGACGTACTGGCCATCGACCGTGGTCTCTATATCGACCATGCGGCCGGTCTCCGAACGCTGAATGACCACATCGTTGAGCGCGTTTAAACTTTTCTCCTTCGCTCCGCTACTCAAGGAGACCTCCAGGTACAGCCGCTGGTCCTCCTGGTAATTGCCGGCCAGCACCTCGTCTACCTTCGGGAGCATGTCGGCTTGACCGATATCGGCCAGAAAGCCGAGCCGGCCGCGATTGATGCCAAGCACCGGCGTCCTACTGCCGGCGACCAGCGAAGCCGCGTCCAGCATGGTTCCATCGCCGCCGATGGCGATCAAAAGGTCGGCGGTCGCAGCGAGCTTTTCCGGGTCGCATGCCTGCGCGCCCGGCAATTCGATTTTCCCGGCGGTCGCCGCCGGTAGCAGTACTTCGTGACCGGCTGCCAACAGGTGCGCACCCAGCGCCACCATGGCCTTGGCTTCGGCGCTCTCCCGATGTTTGCCGACCAGCGCGATTTTCCGGAATTTCTTGTTCATATCGGTTCCGCGCTTTGTAGCACGTTGCTGATTTTGTGGCCAGAGCCGGGTCCGTCACGGCCGGCCGGATTAAGCTTGACAGCCCGTTCGGCGCATTGATAGGTTCGTCTGACATTCCCACTGAGTCAAGACCGGTGATGACCTCGGCAAAGCACGACGAATTACCCAATGAACGCGCACGCCAGCTCTTGAAGGTTCTGGTCGAACGGTATATCGAAAAAGGTCTGCCGGTCGGTTCGCGAACGCTGGCCAAAGGGTCGGGCATGGATCTCAGTCCGGCGACGATTCGCAACGTCATGGCCGATCTCGAAGACCATGGATTCATCGTCGCGCCCCATACCTCGGCCGGCCGCGTGCCCACGCAGAAAGGTTACCGCCTGTTCGTGGATACCCTGGTCAAACTCAAGCCGCCGACCGGCAAAGAAATCCATAGCCTGGAAGAACAACTCTCCGGGCGTTGTGAAGACATCAAAAGCCTGGTGGAGTCCGCGAGTTCCCTTTTGTCGAGCCTGACCCACCTGGCCGGTATCGTTACCGTGCCACGGCAGCCTCATCCGGCTTTGAGTCAGATCGAGTTTCTCCCGCTGTCCGATCGCCGGGTTCTCGCGATCATGGTGGTTAATAATGAGGAGGTGCAGAACCGCATTCTCCACCTAGAACGGGATTTTTCGGCGGACGAATTGCGTCAGGCCGCCAATTACCTGAACCAGGAATTTGCCGGTCGTGAACTGGACGATGTGCGCCGGGGACTCTTGGCAAAGCTGCAGGAAACCCGTGCAAACATGAACCAGCTGATGGCCGACGCGATCCAGATCGCCAGTGCGGCCTTGAGCCCGGAGGAGAGTGATCAAAACGCTTACATACTGGCGGGCCAGACCAACCTGATGGATATTGCGGATCTTTCCAACGTGGACAAGTTGCGGGAGCTGTTCGACGGCTTCACGCGTCAGCGGGACATCCTGCATTTGCTGGATCAAAGCCTGGCGGCAGGCGGCGTACAGATATTCATCGGTCAGGAGTCCGGTTATCGCATGCTCGACGAATGCAGCCTGGTGGCGGCGCCATACGAGGTGAATCGTGAAGTGGTTGGCGTACTCGCCGTTATCGGTCCAACCCGGATGGCCTACGAGCGTATCATTCCGATCGTGGATGTGACCGCCAAATTGCTGGGTTCCGCCTTGAACTCCAGGTTCTGAACCCCATAATCGATTCGCGATCCATGACCGGCCGGGAGGCCTGTGACGCATTTTTCAATCCGGAGCGGGAACAGATGAGTACAGACCAGAAACAGCCTGATGGAGTGGCGGATCCGGAAAACGCAGCGGCGGACGAGCAGGGCCCGAAGCAGGATGCGTCTGCGGAACCGCCCCTGATGACCGAGGCGGAGCGCGAGCTGGCCGAGGCCCGGGACAAGGCGGAAGAGAACTGGGAACTTTATCTGCGCACCGCGGCAGAGTTGGAAAATGTCCGCAAGCGCAGTCAACGGGAAATAGAAAACGCGCGCCGTTACGGTATCGACCGATTCGCACAGGAATTGCTGGCGGTAGGGGACAGCCTGGAAAAGGGGCTCGAAGCGGCCAGCGAGGAACCCAGCGTGGAGATCCTGATGGCGGGCAAGGAGGCCACGCTCAAGCAGCTCAAACAGTTGCTGGAACGATTCAGCATCGTTGAACTGAACCCGCTGGGCGAGGAATTCGACCCTGAATTGCACGAAGCGATGACCACCCAGCCCAGTGAGGAATACCAGCCGGGACAGGTCATGGCGGTGATCCAGAAAGGCTACCGCATTCATGACCGGCTGCTCAGGCCGGCACAGGTAATCATTGCTGCGGAGGCCGAAAATCCGGAAGCGGGAAACTCTTGAAGTTTTGCCGGCCGGCACCATTTACAGCGGTAATCGGTTTTTAAGAATTTTTTTGGAGAGATCTAATGGGCAAGGTAATTGGCATAGACCTGGGAACCACGAACTCGTGCGTGGCCGTCATGGACGGCAAGAACCCCAAGGTTATTGAAAACAGCGAGGGTGACCGCACGACCCCGTCGGTGGTGGCGTTTACCAAGGACGACGAAGTCCTGGTGGGCCAGGCGGCGAAACGGCAGGCGGTAACCAACCCGGTCAACACCTTGTTTGCGGTCAAGCGGTTGATCGGCCGCAGGTACAAAGACGAAGTCGTGCGCCGTGATATGGACATGGTGCCGTATAAGATTGTCGAAGCAGACAACGGCGATGCCTGGGTAGAAGCCAACGGCAAAAAGATGGCGGCGCCGGAAATATCCGCCAGGATCCTGATGAAAATGAAGCAGACCGCCGAGGATTACTTGGGCGAGAAGGTGACCGAGGCGGTCATTACAGTCCCGGCCTATTTCAATGATTCGCAGCGTCAGGCGACCAAGGACGCCGGCAAAATCGCCGGCCTGGAAGTCAAGCGCATCATCAACGAGCCAACCGCGGCCGCGCTTGCTTATGGCATGGACAAACAGCGCGGGGATCGCAAGATAGCGGTCTACGATCTCGGTGGCGGCACCTTCGATATCTCGATCATCGAGATCGCGGTCGTCGATGGCGAGCACCAGTTTGAAGTACTCGCCACCAACGGCGATACCTTTCTCGGTGGCGAGGATTTCGATCTTCGAGTGATCGAATACCTGGCGGACGCGTTCAAGAAGGAAAGCGGTGTCGATGTCCGTCAGGATCCGCTGGCGATGCAGCGCCTCAAGGAGGCGGCGGAGAAAGCCAAGATCGAGTTGTCTTCAGCGCAGCAGACCGAAATCAATCTGCCGTATATCACGGCGGATGCCAGCGGTCCCAAGCATCTGAACATCAAGATGACGCGGGCGAAACTCGAATCGCTGGTCGGAGAATTGATAAAACGTACCATTGGTCCGTGCAAGATCGCGCTCAAAGACGCCGGTTTGTCGGCCAGGGAAATTGACGACGTGATCCTGGTCGGTGGCCAGACCCGCATGCCGAAGGTTCAGGAGGCAGTGAAAGAGTTCTTTGGCAAGGAGCCCCGCAAGGACGTCAACGCGGACGAGGCGGTTGCCGTGGGTGCGGCCATCCAGGCCGGCGTTCTGGCTGGCGATGTCACGGATGTCTTGCTGCTCGATGTGACGCCGCTGTCGCTGGGCATCGAAACGCTGGGTGGCGTGCTGACGCGGTTGATCGACAAAAATACGACGATTCCGACCAAGGCCAACCAGGTGTTTTCGACTGCCGATGACAATCAGACTGCGGTAACGATTCATGTTCTGCAGGGCGAGCGTGAGCGCGCGGTCGACAACAAATCGCTGGGTCGATTCGATTTGTCGGATATCCCTCCATCGCCGCGAGGCCTGCCGCAGATCGATGTAACTTTCGACATCGACGCCAACGGTATTCTGAATGTATCGGCCAAGGACAAGGCGACCGGCAAGGAGCAAAAGATTGTCATCAAGGCGTCGAGCGGCCTTGCCGAGGATGAAATCGAGAAAATGGTCTCCGATGCCGAAACGCATGCCGAAGAAGACCGGAAATTCCGCGAACTGGTCAATGCCAGGAACCAGGCCGACGGCCTGGTGCATGCGACGGAAAAGTCCCTTGAGGACCTGGCCGACAAGGTCGAGGCAGACGAGAAAGAAAAGATCGAAGCGGCGATCAAGGACCTCAAGGAGGTGCTCGACGGTGACGATTTGGAAGCCATCGAAAATGGCGCGAAAGCCCTGGCCGAAGCATCTTCTCCGTTGATGCAAAGAGTTTACGAAGAACAGGTCAAGGAGGCGGCAGCCGAACAATCGCAGGCCGGTGACGGCAGCGATGCAACGGCGGATGAGGATGTCGTCGACGCCGAGTTCGAGGAAGTGAAGGACGAGGAGTCCAAAAAGGACGATTGATCCATCGGTGACCGCGATGGTCGCATATTGCCTTGCAGGATCGACGGGCTGTCGGCTGGAAACGGCCGGCAGCCTTGTCTGTATTCGCCGGGCACGCAGGCATCGGCGAATGGACCACGGGAAGCAGAATGAGTAAACGGGATTATTACGAGACTCTTGCTGTTGAACGCGGCGCATCGGCGGCCGAGATCAAGAAGGCCTATCGCCGCCTCGCGATGAAACATCATCCCGACCGCAATCCCGACAATGACGAGGCCGAAGCGCATTTCAAGGAAGCTAAGGAAGCCTACGAAGTCCTCAGCAATGAGCGCAAGCGGGCCGCCTATGATCAGTTCGGTCATGCCGGTCTGGGTGGTGGGGCAGGCGCCGGCGGGTTCAACCCCGGCGATAGGTTCAGCGATATTTTCGGCGATGTCTTCGGCGACATATTCGGCGGTGGGCGGCGCGGTGGCCGTCACCAGGTATTCCGCGGCGCCGACCTTCGCTATCAACTCGACCTCGATCTTGAGCAAGCGGTTTTTGGCGACGATGTCGAAGTCAGTTACTCGACGCTGAGCGAGTGCGAGCGTTGTCACGGTAGTGGCGCGAGGTTAGGCTCGGAACCGCAGACCTGCCCGTCCTGTGGCGGCCATGGGCAGGTCCGCATGTCGCAGGGCATGTTTTCCATACAGCAGACTTGTCCGCAGTGTCGCGGCACCGGCCAGCAAATCCTCGACCCCTGTGATGGGTGTGCCGGAAGAGGGCGCGTCAGCAAACGCAGGACCTTGTCCGTGAAAGTGCCTGCCGGCGTGGACACCGGCGATAGAATCAGGCTGTCCGGCGAAGGCGAAGCCGGGCGCAATGGCGGGCCCGCGGGCGATCTTTATGTCGAAGTCCGGGTTCGCGCTCACGAGATTTTCGAGCGTGACGGTGCCCACCTGCATTGCGAGATACCGATCGGCATGGCGACCGCGTTGCTGGGAGACACCGTCGAGGTTCCCACGCTGGCTGGCGAAGTATCCCTGAAGATTCCAGCCGGAACGCAATCCGCCAAGGTTTTCCGCTTGCGTGGCAAGGGCGCCGCCCCGGTCCGCGGTGGACCGGCCGGCGATTTGTTCTGCAAGGTCAAGCTTGAGACGCCGGTCAACCTGACCGACGAGCAACAGGAAATGGTGCGCCGACTCGAAAAGAGCCTGCACGCCGGTGGCAAACGTCATCATCCCTATTCCCGTTCCTGGCTGGACAGGGTAAAAAAGTTTTTTGACAAGCTTGGAGCCTGAGATGGGTAGTGCCCGCATGAAAGTCGCAATACTGGGAGCAAGTGGCCGGATGGGCCAGGCTTTGCTTGGTGCCCTGCGTCAGTCGACCGATCTGGAACTTGGCGGCGCGCTGGTCAGCCCGGACAATGGGCAGATAGGGCAGGACGCGGGTGCCGGTCTGGGTTGGCGCAGCGGGGTGAAATACAGCGCCGGGTTGGCGGAGGTCCTGGCGCATGCCGAGGTCGCCATCGATGTAACTTTGCCGGCGGCCAGCGCGGATATTATTGCGGCATGCCGATCGTCGGGGTGCCCGCTGGTGATCGGTACCAGCGGCCTGGGCGCCGAGCAACGCGGCGCGATAGCGGACGCCGCAAATTCGATTGCGATATTGCCCGCGGCGAATTTCAGTATTGCCATGACCTTGATGATGGGCATGGCGCGAGAAGCGACTGCCAGGCTGGGGCCGGCCTGGCAGGTCGATATCCTGGAAACCCATCACCAGCATAAGCTCGACCGGCCTTCGGGTACCGCGCTCGCCTTGGCGGAAATCATCGCCGGGGAGCGCGGCAAAACACTGGCCGAGACACTCGAGTGCATCGAAAACGGCGGGGGACGCAAGGATCCCGGCAGCATCGCAATCCAGTCGGTGCGCAGCGGAGAAGTCGCCGGCGAGCATACGGTCACTTTTGGCGAGGGCTCGGAGACGCTCGAATTGGTGCATCGCGCGGGCAGCCGGGCGGCTTTCGCCCGCGGAGCCTTATTGGCCGCCGCCTGGCTGGCGCCGCAAGACCCCGGTCTTTACCGGATGGAGCAAGTCCTGGCGGACAAGCACAGATAGCATGGACACCCGCGAGCCGGCTGAGTACAATTTAGCTGCCAGGCAAGTTACGGGTGCCCGGTAAGCGGGAGGGGTCCGGTTCGGATTCATCCCGCTTAACTTATGTGGAACTTTTATTTTAAAAACAACTAGTTAGTGCAAATAATTAAAGTCTTTTCTCGACACCTGAACCCGGCCACCGGGAGAGAAAGACGCTATTTGTGGCTGCAGATCTGCGGCGGGGGAACCGGATCGTGAGTATTCCGGCAATTCTGGCTCTCGCCGACGGCACTATTTTTCTCGGCAAATCGATAGGCGCCAGCGGGCAGACCGTCGGCGAAGTCGTATTCAATACCGCGATGACCGGTTACCAGGAGATTGTCAGCGACCCGTCCTATGCCCGCCAGATCGTTACGCTGACCTATCCGCATATCGGCAATACCGGCGTCAATGCGCTGGATATGGAAGCGGGTCGGCTCCATTGTGCCGGCCTGATAATCCGGGAACTGCCGATTCGACCGAGTAGCTGGCGGATGGAAGAGAGTTTGCCGGATTTCCTGGTCCGTCATGGCCTGATCACGCTGGCGGGCATCGATACCCGCAAATTGACCCGCATCATTCGCAAAAACGGCGCCCAGGCCGGTTGCATCATGAGCGGTGAAATCGACGAAGCCGCGGCGCTGGCAGCGGCCCGTAAGTTCCCGGGGCTGACCGGCATGGATCTGGCCAAAGTCGTCAGTACCGAGGAGCCGTATTCGTGGAACCAAGGCACCGGTTGGCCGGCCGATGTAAACCAAGAAACCGCGACCGATCGTTTCCGGGTCGTCGCATACGACTTCGGGATCAAGCGCAACATCCTGCGTTTGTTGCATGACGCCGGGTGCGATGTGACGGTGGTCGCGGCACAAACGCCAGCCAGCGATGTCCTGGCGATGAATCCGGATGGCGTTTTTCTTTCCAACGGACCGGGTGACCCGCAGCCATGTGACTACGCGATCCGGGCGATCGGTGAAATCCTGGATGCCGGCGTCCCGACCTTCGGGATCTGCCTGGGTTATCAGTTGATGGCGCTGACCAGCGGCGCGCGCACGGTCAAGATGAAATTCGGTCACCATGGGGCGAATCATCCGGTGGTCGATATCGAATCGGGGCGAGTTTTTATCAGCAGCCAGAACCACGGTTTTGCGGTCGACGAAAAAAGCCTGCCGGGCAACCTGGTCGCCACCCATCGCTCACTTTTCGATGGTTCGCTGCAGGGTATCCGCCGTACCGATTGCCCGGCATTCGGTTTTCAGGGTCATCCGGAAGCCAGCCCGGGACCGCGCGAGCTAAGCCCGATGTTTGCACGTTTCACGGCGCTGATGGAAACAGGCAGAATCCAGGCGGGCGCTGAAGATGCCGGCACCATAAGAGCTGCCGGCTGAGCCAATGATGAACAACCCGACATGGCTGGCCTGAGGGTCGGCGACAGATACTGATGCCAAAAAGAACCGACATTGAGACTATCCTGATCATCGGCGCCGGGCCCATCGTCATCGGCCAGGCCTGCGAGTTCGATTATTCGGGCGCACAGGCCTGCAAGGCGTTGCGCGAGGAGGGCTACCGGGTGGTCCTGGTCAACTCCAACCCGGCGACCATCATGACGGACCCCGAGATGGCGGATGCTATCTATATCGAGCCGGTGTACTGGCGCACGGTGGCCAAAATCATCGAAAAAGAAAGGCCGGACGCCCTGTTGCCGACCATGGGTGGGCAGACCGGGCTGAATTGCGCCTTGGATCTCGCTCGCGAGGGGGTGCTGGAAAAATTTGGCGTGGAACTGATCGGCGCCTCGCGGGAAGCGATCGATATGGCGGAAGATCGCGAGCAGTTTCGCGAGGCCATGTCCGAAATTGGCCTGGCCAGTCCCCGGTCGGAAATTGCCCACAACATGGAAGACGCGCTCGCCATCCAGAAAAAACTCGGCTTCCCCATCGTTATTCGACCGTCGTTCACCATGGGCGGCAGCGGCAGCGGGATCGCCTACAACAAGGAAGAGTTTGACGAAATTGTCTCCCGTGGACTCGATCTGTCGCCAACCACCGAGGTATTGCTGGAAGAATCGGTGCTCGGCTGGAAAGAATTCGAAATGGAAGTCGTCCGCGACCGCAACGACAACTGCATCATTATTTGCTCGATCGAAAACGTGGATGCCATGGGCGTACACACCGGCGACTCGATCACCGTGGCGCCCGCGCAAACCTTGACCGACAAGGAATACCAGGATCTCAGGGACGCTTCGTTCGCGGTGTTGCGCAAGATCGGCGTCGAAACGGGCGGCTCCAACGTGCAGTTTGCGATCAATCCCGATGACGGGCGCGTGATGGTCATCGAGATGAATCCCCGGGTCAGTCGATCCTCGGCGCTGGCGTCGAAAGCCACCGGTTTCCCGATCGCGAAGGTCGCCGCCAAACTGGCGATCGGCTATACGCTGGACGAATTGCGCAATGAGATCACCGGCGGTGCGACGCCGGCATCGTTCGAGCCGACGATAGACTATGTGGTCACCAAGATACCACGATTCAATTTCGAGAAATTCAGTGGCTGCAACGATCGGCTGACGACGCAAATGAAATCGGTTGGCGAGGTCATGGCGATCGGGCGCACGTTTCAGGAATCGTTCCAGAAAGCGCTGCGCGGCATGGAAAACGGCACGACCGGCCTGAACCCGATGCTGAGCGGTCCGCTGAGCGATGAACAGCTTCGCGACCTCCGTCAGGAATTGAGGATGCCCGGTCCTGACCGTTTGCTTTTTCTTGCGGACGCGATGCGGCTGGGGATGGCCGACGAGGAACTCTCGGCGCTGAGCGGGATCGACCCGTGGTTTATTGCGCAGATTTCGGACCTGGTGAAGGCCGAAACCGATTTACTCGGCAAAAACATCGGTGATCTTACGATCGACCACTTGCGAGGGCTAAAGCGCAAGGGGTTTGGCGATCTGCGCCTGTCGGAAGTCTTGAAATGCACCGAAAACGAAGTGCGTCAAAGACGATTGGAACTTGGCATCCGGCCGGTCTTCAAGCGGGTGGATACCTGTGCCGCCGAATTCGCGACCAGCACGGCGTATATGTATTCGACCTACGAGGATGAATGCGAGGCCGACCCCGGGGACCGGCGGAAGATCATGATTCTCGGTGGCGGACCGAATCGTATCGGGCAGGGTATCGAGTTCGATTATTGTTGCGTGCATGCGGCGCTAGCCCTACGTGAAGCCGGTTATGAAACCATCATGGTCAACTGTAACCCGGAAACCGTGTCCACCGATTTTGATATCTCGGACCGGCTGTATTTTGAATCGCTGACTTTCGAAGACGTCATGGCGATTATCGATATCGAGAAACCGACCGGTGTCATAGTGCAATATGGCGGCCAGACGCCGCTGAAACTGGCGCGTGCACTGGAAGCGGCGGGCGCCCCGATCATCGGCACATCTCCGGATTCCATCGACCTGGCCGAAGACCGCGAGCGTTTTCAAAGGCTGGTCGACGAGTTGGCTATCCGTCAACCGCCAAACGGTACGGTACGCAACGAAAAAGAAGCGCTCGAGGTGGCCGCCGAAGTGGGGTATCCGCTGATTGTGCGTCCCAGCTACGTACTCGGCGGGCGTGCAATGGAAGTCGTTTTCAACGATGAGGATTTACTCGGTTATCTGAAAGATGCGGTGCAGGTGTCGAATGACAGCCCGGTTCTGCTTGACCGGTTCCTCGATCTGGCGGTCGAGGTGGATATCGACGCCATTTGCGATGGCGAACGGGTTTTTGTCGCCGGCATCATGGAACATATCGAGCAGGCCGGTGTGCATTCCGGCGATTCGGGTTGCTGTCTGCCGCCAAACACCTTGAGTGACGAAACCCAGGCCGAATTGAAGAAGCAGGTCGTGGACCTGGCTCTTGCCCTTGGGGTGAAGGGGCTGATGAACACGCAATTCGCCATCCAGAACGGGTCGATTTTCATACTTGAGGTCAATCCCAGGGCATCGCGAACGGTGCCTTTCGTGTCCAAGGCGATTGGTTTGCCGATCGCGAAAATCGCTGCCCGGGTCATGGCTGGCGAATCATTGGCAGATCAGGGGGTCGAGGGCGAGCGGCGGCCGGCGTTTTTCTCGGTCAAGGAATCGGTATTCCCGTTCAATAAGTTTCCCGAATCCGACCCGATACTTGGGCCGGAGATGCGCTCGACCGGCGAAGTCATGGGCAGCGGCAGGAGCTTTGGAGAGGCTTATGCGAAGGCGCAGCTTGCCTCGGGCGTCGTGTTGCCGACCTCGGGCACCGCCTTGCTTAGCGTTCGCGACCAGGACAAGCCTGCCGCGGTCGAACTCGCGCGCGAGTTGATTTCCAGAGGCTTCGAAATTGTGGCGACTCACGGAACGGCGAGCGCGCTGGAAGCGGCCGACGTGGCCTGCCGGCATGCCAACAAGGTTCGCGAAGGGCGGCCGCACATTGTAGATATGATAAAAAACCATGAGATCACCTTGATCGTGAATACGACGGAAGGCAAACAGGCCACCCACGAATCGCATTCGATTCGGAGTGAAGCGGTGCACCAGAAAGTCACTTACTACACGACGATTTCCGCGGCCCGGGCGACCTGCGATGCCATGGACCATCAACACGAACTCGAAGTGTTTTGCCTGCAGACCCTGCACCAGGAGGTGCTCGCATGAGCAAAGTTCCGCTGACCGTAAAAGGCGCTGAAATGCTCCGTGCAGAGTTGAAAAAACTAAAATCCAAAGATCGACCGAGGATTATCAAGGCGATCGCGGAGGCGCGGGCCCATGGCGATCTGAAAGAGAATGCCGAATATCACGCGGCCAAGGAGCAACAAGGATTTGCCGAGGGCCGGATCAAGGACATCGATGGCAAGTTGTCGCATGCGCAAATTATCGATGTAACGGAACTCCCGGCCACCGGCCGCGTTGTTTTTGGAGCCACGGTCGAGCTGACAGACGAAGACAGCGGCGAAAAAAATGTTTACCGAATTGTCGGCGAGGACGAGGCGGATGCCCGTGCCGGTCTGCTGTCTTTCACCTCACCCATCGCCAGGGCGCTGATCGGCAAGGAAGTCGGCGATATCGCCGAGGTGCGCACGCCGGGCGGCGATCGTTCCTACGAAATTGCAAAGGTGCAGTACATCTGATTTTCCGCGGCCGCAACAACGCAACTGTGAGCCCGACAGGCTTTGGCGTTGCCCGCCGGGTCGTGTTGAGCCTTTGGGCAGGCAGCCTGTGGACAGTCGGCTACCTGGCCGCGCCCACGCTGTTTGCGGTGCTGGATGACCGCCGGCTGGCCGGTGAAATAGCCGGCCGGATGTTTTACGCGGAAACCTGGCTCAGCCTGATCTGCGCCGCCCTTATTCTGTTGCCTGAATTCATTGGCGACCTTGGCCGCGCTATTTTCAGGCTGGACAATATCCTGGTGATCGTCTGCGTGGTTCTGCTGGTGGGTGCGGAGTGGGGCGTGCGGCCGCTGATGGATGCGTCGCGTTTAGCGGATGGCGGCACGGGGCCGGATTTCGCGATGTGGCATGGCGTTGCCGCAGGGATGTATCTGTGCGCCAGTATCGTGGCCTTGGTTTTGCTATGGCGATCAAATTCAGGCAGGTAGAATAATGCCGGTCAGATCCGGGTTGGCGCGGTAAAAAACCGCGGTGTTGCCGATACGCTGAACCAGTTCCGCTTTGCGTTCCCGGCAGATTCGCTGAATGATTTCGTTTCGTGAATCGCGATCGCCGACCCTGATCCGCGTCTTCAGCAGCTCATGGCTGGCCAGCGCCTGCTCGATTTCCGTGGCGACCGCCTCGCTCAGACCGCTGCCGCCAATCCATACAACCGGTTTGAGGCTGTGTGCACGGCCGCGAAGAAATTTTTTCTGTGCTTCATTTAACATGTGCGGATTATAGGGGCGAGGATGGCAAAACGCAGCAAAAGCAGTTTCCGCTGGATGCAGGAGCGCTTGAAGGACGAATACGTCGTGCGGGCGCAGAAAGAAGGCTGGCGATCGCGCGCGGTTTACAAACTCAGCGAAATCCATGAACGGGAGAAACTGATCCGGCCGGGTATGACGCTGATCGACCTGGGGGCGGCGCCCGGTAGCTGGAGCCAGTATGCGACCAGCCTGCTGGATGGGCGCGGGTCGATTCTGGCGCTGGACCTGCTGACCATGGATTCTCTGCCGGATGTCGAGTTTATCCAGGGCGATTTCACCGAGCCGGCTGTTCTCGATGAGTTGCTGGATAGGCTCGGCGACCGTAAAGCCGATCTTGTAATGGCGGATATGGCCCCCAATATGAGCGGTATGAGCGCTGTCGATCAGCCCCGGGTGATTTATCTCGCGGAGTTGACGCTTGAGCTGGCCCACAAGGTACTGAAACCGGGTGGTTTCATGCTGGTCAAACTGTTTCACGGCCAGGGATTCGACGAATACGTGGCCTCGGTAAAACCCTGTTTTGGCAAGGTGAAAGTCAGGAAACCCAAGGCCTCCAGACCGCGCAGCCGTGAGACTTATCTGCTGGCGGGAAACTATGGCTTGTAGTAGGGTCTAATTAACGGAAAGCGGCCGAAAAGGCTGCAACGGGCCGGGTGGCCCAGGGGCTCGTTTTGAGCGATTTTACCAAACAGTTATTGCTTTGGGTCAGCATTGCCATGGTGCTGGTCATGGTGTTCAACAGCTTCAGCACGAACCAGCAGCAGACCGTCGAAGTCGGTTACTCGGAATTCCTCGATGATGTCGAGGCCGGCGATGTTTTCGAGGTCGTCCTCGATGCCAAGATAATCAGCGGAACCTACCGGGACGGACAGCGCCAGTTCTGGACCAGTAATCCGGAAACGGAGACTACCGAGCTGATCGAAGTGCTGCGTAGCAACAACGTCAAGATCAAGGGAGCACCCCCCGAGCGCAAGTCCCTGTTGATGGAATTATTCCTCTCCAGTTTCCCGATCCTCCTGCTGATTGGCGTCTGGGTCTACTTCATGCGCCAGATGCAAGGCGGCGCCGGTGGCCGTGGCGCGATGTCATTTGGCAAGAGCCGCGCCCGGTTGCTCAGCGAAGACCAGGTCGGCGTCAATTTTTCGGACGTAGCCGGTATCGAGGAAGCCAAGGAGGAGGTCGGCGAAATCGTGGATTTCCTGCGCGATCCCTCGAAATTCCAACGCCTTGGCGGGAAACTCCCCAAAGGTGTGTTGATGACCGGTGCGCCGGGCACTGGCAAGACATTACTTGCGCGAGCCATTGCCGGCGAAGCCAAGGTCCCGTTTTTTACGATTTCCGGCTCTGATTTTGTCGAAATGTTTGTCGGGGTCGGCGCTTCGCGCGTTCGCGACATGTTTGAACAGGCGAAAAAGACCGCGCCATGCATTATTTTTATCGATGAAATTGACGCCGTCGGCCGTCATCGCGGCGCGGGTCTGGGCGGCGGGCACGATGAGCGCGAGCAGACTCTGAATCAGTTGCTGGTCGAAATGGACGGGTTCGAAGGTAATGAAGGCGTCATCGTTATTGCCGCGACCAACCGTCCCGATGTGCTCGATCCGGCATTGCTGCGGCCCGGCCGGTTTGATCGCCAGGTGGAGGTCCCGCTTCCCGATGTTCGCGGCCGCGAGCAGATCCTCAAGGTGCATATGCGCAAAGTTCCGATAGACGATGACGTGCGTCCGAAAATCATCGCCAGGGGCACGCCGGGCTTTTCGGGGGCCGATCTGGCGAACCTGATCAATGAAGCTGCGCTCATTGCCGCGCGGGCGAATCGCCGGACAGTCGACATGGAGCAGTTCGAGAAAGCCAAGGATAAAATCATGATGGGCGCCGAGCGGCGCTCGATGGTGATGAGCGAGGAAGAGCGAAAGCTCACCGCATACCACGAGTCCGGACACGCCATCGTGGGGTTGAGCGTGCCCGATCACGATCCGGTGTACAAAGTCACGATTATCCCGCGTGGCCGGGCGCTGGGCGTGACCGTTTTCCTGCCGGAAGAAGATCGCTACAGTTTCAGCAGGCGTCGTCTTGAAAGCCAGATTTCCAGTTTGTTTGGCGGGCGCATTGCCGAGTCAATGATATTTGGCAAGGACGCGGTGACCACGGGTGCGGCTAACGACATAGAGCGGGCGACCGCCCTCGCCCGCAACATGGTTACCAAGTGGGGTTTGTCGGATGGCATGGGTCCGCTGACCTATAGCGAAGACGATGGCGAGATTTTCCTTGGACGCAGCGTCACCCAGCACAAACATGTATCCGATGAAACCGCACATGCCATCGACCGGGAAATCCGCGTGCTGATCGATCGGAACTATGCACGCGCCGAAAAAATCCTGCAAAAGGCAACGAAAACGCTGCACAAGATGGCCGAGGCACTGATCAAGTACGAAACCATTGACGAAGATCAGATCAAGGACATCATGGCGGGGCGCAAACCGAGTCCCCCCGCGGACTGGGAAGACAGCGATACCAAGGGTTCCGCGAAAGACAAGAAAGGCCGGAAAAAAGCCAAAGGCAAGATCGGCGGACCGGCAGAACAGCTTTAGTTGCCAGGCCCGACATTGATTCCGAAGCATCGGCAGTACCCGCGCCCGCTGGTTATGGGGGTGCTCAATGTAACGCCGGATTCGTTTTCGGACGGGGGTCGCTTCATCGATCCGAGCCTGGCCATGGCCAGGGTGAAGGAGATGGTCGAAGAGGGAGCCGATATCATCGATATCGGTGGGGAATCCACCCGGCCCGGCGCAGCGGCAGTTCCTGTGGCTGAAGAAATGGAGCGGGTGATACCGTTGCTGCGCGAAATCCATGACACGCTCGCGGTCATGGTTTCTGTCGATACCAGCAAGCCGGAAGTCATGCAGGCGGCTGTCTCGGCGGGCGCAGGCATGATCAACGACGTGCGCGCATTGCGGGCGCCGGGGGCTATAGAAGCAGTTGCCGATTCATCGGCACAGGTCTGCCTGATGCACATGCAAGGTGAGCCCAGGACCATGCAGGACAATCCGCGCTACGCGAATGTCATCGCCGAAGTCGGCGATTTTCTGTTCGCGCGCGCTGAAGCGTGCCTGGCGGCGGGAATCGGCCGGGACCGGATTTTTCTCGATCCGGGCTTTGGTTTCGGAAAAACCCTGGCCCATAACCTTGAGTTGATGGCGGGTCTCGATAAACTGCTGGAACTGGGTTTTCCGCTGTTGGTCGGAGTCTCGAGAAAATCGATGTTTGGCGCCTTGCTTGAGCGCGAGGTGGACGAGAGACTGGCCGGTAGCGTCGCCATGGCAGCCATCGCTGCCTGGTCCGGCGTCAGCATTGTTCGGGCGCACGATATTGCGGAGACCAAAGACGCGGTGCGGGTAGCCGCGGCCGTGCGCGGCGCGCGCCAGGCTACGAGGAACGAGACATGAAATATTTTGGTACCGATGGGTTGCGGGGCAGGGTCGGTGAGCCGCCGATGACCGTGGATTTTGCGCTCCGTCTGGCCAGCGCAGTCGCCCGTGTTCTGGTTCCGAATGGCGGCACCGTCGTCATCGGCAAGGACACCCGTGTTTCCGGCTACATGTTCGAATCGGCGCTGGAAGCCGGTTTTGTGGCCGCGGGAGTCGACGTCAAACTGCTCGGGCCATTGCCGACACCGGCAATCGCGGTGTTGACCCGGAAATTCGAAGCCGACCTTGGCGTGGTTATCAGCGCTTCGCACAACCCTTATTTCGATAATGGCATCAAGTTTTTCAATGGCGAAGGCCAGAAGCTATCGGATGAACTCGAAGTCGCCATCGAAGCCGAACTCGACAAGGCGGTGACCACCAGGGAATCGGCCCTGCTTGGCAAGGCGGAACAAGTGGTGACTGCGCGCCTGCAGTACGAGGAGTTTTGTTTGTCAACGGTCGAGCCAGGCCTCGATTTAGCGGGATTGAAGATTGTCCTCGATTCCGCACACGGCGCCGCGTACAAGGTCGCGCCGAGAGTATTGTCCCGGTTGGGCGCGGAAGTCGTACCGATCGGCAGTTCGCCCAATGGTCGCAATATCAACGACCAGTGTGGTTCGACCCATCCCGATCTCCTGCGCAAGGTGGTAATGGCCGTCGACGCGGATCTGGGCATCGCGCTGGATGGCGACGGCGACCGGGTCGTCATGGTCGATCATAACGGCGTACTGGCGGACGGCGATCAGCTGATTTATATCATTGCGCGCGATCGAAAAAGCAGGGGTGAGTTGCGCGGGCCGGTCGTAGGCACCGTGATGAGTAACCTGGGTCTGGAAAATACCCTGCACAGCCAGGGGATCGAATTTCTGCGCGCCGCCGTCGGCGACCGAAAAGTACTGGCCATGCTCCACGAGCACGATGGGATACTCGGCGGTGAAACCTCCGGCCATATCATCTGCCTGGACAAAGTCACGACCGGTGACGGCCTGGTCGCAGCGCTGCAAATCCTGGAAATCATAAAACGCAACGCCGGCAACCTGGCGGAGCTGGCCGCGGAAATGCCCAGGTACCCGCAAACGATGATCAATGTTCGGGTTGCCGGTAAGCCGAATCTGGACGATCTGCCGGCGATCAGGAAAGCCGTTGCCGGTGTCGAGGCGACGCTGGGGAGCGCCGGCCGCGTTGTCCTGCGGTCATCCGGTACGGAGCCCGTTATCCGGGTCATGGTGGAAGGCGAGGACGAGGCGCTGGTCAAGAACCTGGCCAGCGAGCTTGCCGAGTCAGTTGAGCAAGCTTGCTCCACCTGACTGTCAGCCTGGGAGTCTGCGCGGCAGAAAGTATTCCTACTGCGAAAGCGCCACAGCGGTCCATTTTTCCGATCTTTTTCGTTGCGTAGCCCCGCTATGCGCCTCAAAAGATCGAAAAACTGTCCTCGCTGTGCCACTTTCTCGCTACGGATATTTCTACCGCGCAGACTCCCAGGCTGACATTTGCTATCGAGCGGTCTCGCGTTTAAGATTGCGCGCGATTTTTAGGTCTACGGGCACCGTTCACGGATTAAAAATATGAGAAAAGCATTTGTTGCCGGGAACTGGAAAATGCACGGTTCACGCCATGAAAATCAACAACTTATCGCCGATCTGATCGATAAGCTGCCGGCCCAGCTCACCTGCGAAGTCCTCGTTTGCACGCCGTTCGTGTATTTGCAGGAAATCGAGCGCCAAATCCGGGACAGCGGCATTCTATTGGGCGGACAAAGCGTTTGCGCCGACGCGGCAGGTCCGTTTACCGGTGAAATTTCCGCCGAGATGCTGGCGGACGTGGGCTGCAGTCACGTCATTGTCGGTCATTCGGAGAGGCGCGCGCTGTACCATGAAGACGATGCGCTGGTCGCCAGGAAATTCGTTGCGGCTCAGCAGGGCAACCTCGTTCCGATACTCTGTGTCGGCGAGTTTCTGGCTGAAAGAGAGGCCGGGCAGACCTTTACCGTCGTCGGCCGGCAACTCGATGCGGTCCTGGATGTGGCAGGGATAGAAGCGTTTGGAAATGCGATTGTCGCATATGAACCGGTTTGGGCCATCGGCACCGGTTTGACCGCGACACCAGGGCAGGCGCAGGAAGTTCACGGGTTTATCCGTGAGCGGCTGGTCGCTCAGGATGCTACAATTGGCGGTTCCGTACGCCTGCTTTACGGGGGCAGCGTCAAGGCCGCCAATGCGGCGGAACTGTTTGCCGAGGAGGACGTGGACGGCGGTCTCGTCGGTGGCGCATCGTTGAAGAGTGACGAGTTCGCGAAGATTTGTGTCGCGGCCGGTTGAATTCGAAATTAGAGAGACATCATGCTACAGAATGGAATACTGATACTTCATGTTTTCGTTGCGGCCAGCCTCATCAGCCTGGTTTTGCTGCAAAGAGGAAAAGGGGCGGAAGCCGGCGCAGCGTTCGGAGCCGGGGCGTCCGGGACCGTGTTTGGCGCGCAGGGCTCGGCCAATTTCCTGTCGCACACGACAGCGGTGTTGGCGGCAGTGTTTTTTATGACCAGCCTGACACTTGCCTATTTCAGCAGTCAGACGACTGAGCCGCTCAGTATCCTCGAGCAGGAGATATCGTCCGAGCGAGCACTGTCTGATGAGCCGGTGGAAATGTTTCCGGTGGAGCAGCCCGGCGACAGCCTGCCTGCGCTGCCGGAGATGGAAGATGGCGAAGCAGCGCCGGTGCCTCCCGACCCCGAGGACGCCGGTTAAGAGACTACCCTGCTGCCGATGTGGTGGAACTGGTAGACACGCTGTCTTGAGGGGGCAGTGGCGAAAGCCGTGCCGGTTCGAGTCCGGCCATCGGCACCAAGCAGGGACTTACCGAAATATCATTGCCTGAACGCTGTGGCCTGTTAAAATCTGGTAGCCGGGAAAGCCTTTGGCTTGAACGGCAGACTAGGACACCAAATTGAGGAAATCCTTGCATGCTGGCGAATTATCTTCCGGTTCTGATTTTTCTGGCGATAGCTGGCGGTCTGGGAGTATTGCTGCTGTTGCTGGGGTTTCTCCTCGGGCCGCACCGGCCGGATTCTGAAAAGCTGTCCCCGTACGAATGCGGTTTCGAAGCATTCGAAGATTCACGCATGAAATTCGATGTTCGCTATTACCTGGTTGCCATTCTTTTTATTATTTTCGACCTTGAAATAGCTTTCTTTTTCCCTTGGGCGGTAAGCCTGGATAAGGTCGGCTTGTTTGGACTCGCTTCGATGGGCGTGTTCTTGTTTCTCCTGACCATCGGTTTCATCTACGAGTGGAAAAAAGGTGCGCTGGAATGGGATTAGAATCTGGCGCCCTTGCCACAGGCCTGGAGCAAGACCTGCAAAACCACGGTTGGGTTACCACCAGCCTAGACGCGGTCGTGAACTGGGCACGTACCGGTTCGCTGTGGCCGGTCACTTTCGGCCTGGCGTGCTGCGCGATTGAAATGATGCATGCCGGGGCCGCACGATACGATCTGGACCGTTTTGGCGTCATATTTCGCGGCAGCCCCCGTCAGGCCGATCTGATGATTGTTGCCGGTACCCTGGTCAACAAGATGGCGCCGGCCCTGCGCAAGGTTTACGACCAGATGGCTGAGCCGCGCTGGGTGATTTCCATGGGCTCGTGCGCGAATGGCGGTGGTTATTATCATTATTCCTATTCGGTCGTCAGGGGTTGCGATCGAATCATTCCCGTTGATGTTTATGTGCCGGGCTGCCCGCCGACGGCCGAGGCGCTGATTTATGGAATTCTGCAACTTCAGAACAAAATCAGACGTACGAATACTATTGCCCGGTAAGGCCAGCAACAAGAATGAACAGGAAAACCGCCTCTCTCATCGATAATGCTGAGCAAAAATTCGGTGACCGGATTTTACGGGTCGAATCGTCGACCGGGGAAGCGGTGTTCGAGGTCGAGCCTGAAAATCTCCTGGATGTCTGCCAGGTTCTCCGCGATGAGGGTCCGTTTTCTTTTGACACCTTGATCGATGTCTGTGGCGTGGATTACCTGGATTACGGAAGTATCGAATGGCAAACGAACGAAGCGACCGAGTCCGGGTTCAGCCGGGGGGTTGAAAGCAACACCGGTACGGAGCTGCGCAAGGTAAAAACCCGGTATCAGCCGCCGAGGCGGTTCGCCGTGGTTTACCACCTGTTATCGGTGGAACGAAATCACAGGCTCCGGCTTAGGGCTTTTCCGCGCGATGAGGCAACTCCGGTTATTGATTCGGTGTACACGATCTGGAATTCCGCCGATTGGTTTGAGCGCGAGGCTTTCGACTTGTTCGGGATTTTGTTCGACGGGCATCCGGATCTGCGGCGGATTCTCACCGATTACGGCTTCATCGGCCACCCCTTCAGGAAGGATTTTCCGCTGATCGGCAATGTCGAGGTTCGTTACGATCCCGAGCTTGGCCGGGTTGCGTACGAGCCGGTGACTATAGAGCCACGCACGCTGGTACCGAAGGTTATCCGCCATGACGACCGGTTTGCGTCGCTCCGGGAAAAAGAGCAAGGCGATGACTGATCTCCATAATTTCACGCTGAATTTCGGACCGCAGCACCCGGCCGCGCATGGCGTGCTTCGCCTGGTCCTGGAAATGGATGGCGAGGTCATACTAAAGGCCGATCCGCATATCGGCCTCCTGCACCGGGCCACCGAAAAACTCGCCGAAAGCAAGCCGTACAACCAGACCATCGGTTATATGGATCGTCTGGACTATGTATCGATGATGTGCAACGAGCACGGTTACGTACTGGCGATCGAAAAACTGATGGGCATCACGCCGCCGATACGTGCGCAATATATCCGCGTGATGTTCGATGAAGTCACCCGCCTGCTGAATCACCTGATGTGGCTTGGGACGCACGGGCTCGATATTGGGGCGATGACCATATTCCTGTATTGCTTCCGCGAACGCGAAGACTTGATGGATTGTTATGAAGCGGTCTCGGGTACCCGGATGCACGCGAACTACTATCGTCCCGGTGGTGTCTATCGCGATTTGCCGGAGGAAATGCCCCGTTTCTCGCGCGTTGAAAAAGTCAGAAACGCAAAAGAAGTCAAGCGTCTGAATATGAACCGCGAAGGCTCGATGCTCGATTTCCTCGATTCTTTTTGCGACCGGTTTCCGGCTTGCGTCGATGAATACGAGACTTTGCTGACCGATAACAGGATCTGGAAGCAACGGACCGTCAACATCGGTGTTGTTACGCCTGAGCGGGCCAGGCAACTGGGATTCACCGGCCCCATGCTCAGAGGCTCGGGGGTGGAATGGGACCTGCGCAAGAAACAGCCCTACGAAGTTTACGATCGGGTCGACTTCGATATACCGGTAGGCGTCAATGGCGATTGTTACGATCGCTACTTGGTCCGGGTGGAGGAAATGCGTCAGTCCAACCAGATCATCAGGCAATGCATAGCCTGGCTGCGGGAAAATCCCGGCCCGGTCATGATCAGCGACCAAAAGGTTGTGCCGCCGACCCGCGTGGAGATGAAGGACGACATGGAATCGCTGATCCACCATTTCAAATTGTTTACCGAGGGTTATTGCGTGCCCGAAGGTGAAGCCTACGCGGCGATCGAACATCCGAAAGGGGAGTTCGGCGTGTACCTGATTTCCGATGGCGCGAACAAGCCGTATCGAGTCAA
>BFAU01000083.1 GCA_008975185.1 bacterium MnTg04
ACCCGCAGGCGCCGACCCATGTGCTGCTTATCCCGCGGCAGCACATCGCGACGCTGGACGAATTGCAGGAAGCGGATCAGGACCTGATCGGCGAGATTGTGGTGGCGGCGACGGAAGTGGCAAGAAAAGAGGGTATCGCTGAACGCGGTTACCGATTGATCGCCAATCACCGGGCCGATGGCGGACAAACCGTCTTTCACATCCATTTCCACCTGCTCGGTGGTCGTGTGATGAACTGGCCGCCGGGCTGAAGTGACTTATCCGCCCGGGGTTTCCTTTAATTTCCGCATCAGGTGCAGCAGTTCACGGTAACTGCGGTAGCGCCTGGCGCTGATTTCACCCCGGTCTACCGCTGCCCTGACCCCGCATTGGGGTTCTTTCAGGTGCAGACAGTCATTGAAGCGGCATTCCCGCACCGGTTGGTCAAACTCCGGGAATCCAAAATCGACCCGTTTGAGTTCCGTTGGCGGTGGCGCAAAATCGCGCACGCCGGGCGAGTCGATGATTTCGCCACCGTCCGGCAGATGGTGCAAAATCGCCGTGCTGGTCGTGTGCTTGCCTTCGCCGGTTGCAGTGGACAGTTTTTGCGTAGCCACAGTGAGTCCCGGGATCAGCGCATTGCTCAGCGACGATTTGCCGACTCCCGATTGCCCAACCAGGACGCTGGTGTGACCGGTTAAGGCCGTTGCCAACGACGCCATTGACTCGCTCGTTCTTGCGCTGACCGAAACGACCGGATAGCCGACGGTCCGGTATTCGTCGGCGAGATCGATGTTGCCCAGGTCGGACTTGTTGCAGACAACGAGGATGTCGGCGCCCATCAGCCGGGCCGCGGCCAGGTAACGGTCGGCGAGAAACTCGTCGACTGGCGGGGTGGGCGCGATCACCACGACCAGTTGGCTGATATTGGCGGCCAGGATTTCGACGCGGCCGCGGCTGTCCGGACGCCGCAGTTCGTTACGACGGGCGGCAATAGCAGTCACTACGCCGTTATGGCTGTCGGGATACCACTCGACCTGGTCCCCGCAAACCGCTTTTAGCCGCCTTCCCTTGAGCTGGCAATTCAACCGCTTTCGCTGCTCGTCCTCGATCAGGACTCGCCTGCCATAGCTTGCGACCACACGGCCCGGTCTGGATTCCGGGTGAGGTTTTCGCAGGCGGCGGCCGGCGTCAGGCATTGCCGGCGATTTGTTGCAGCCGGGCCACGCGCACCGGGGCCGGTGGGTGGGAGTCGTAAAACAGCGAATGCAGGCTGTCGGGGGTCAGCGTCGTCGCGTTGTCCCGGTACAGTTTGACTAGCGCGATGGCGAGCAGCGAGGCGTCGCTTTGCGCCACCGCGTAAGCATCCGCCTCGAATTCGTGGCGACGGGACAGCCAGCTGCTAAGCGGCGTAAAGACGAATGTAAAGACCGGCAAGACGAAAATAAACAGCAACAGGGCCGCGGCAGCGGATGCCTGGACAACGCCCAGCGCTGAATAAAACCAGGGCTGCAAGGTTAGCCAGCCAAGCAAGGCGAGACCGGCGAGACCGATGGCCATGCTGAGGAGCATGCGTTTGCGGACATGGTTCAGTCGAAAATGCCCCAGTTCGTGGGCGAGGACCGCCTCGACTTCGGCCGGCTCGAGCCGATTGATCAGCGTATCGAAGAACACTATGCGTTTGTTGTTGCCGAGGCCGGTAAAGTAGGCATTGCCGTGGCTGGAACGACGCGAACCGTCCATGACGAAGATGCCCTTGCTGCGAAACCCGCAGCGGATCATCAGTTGTTCGATGCGCTGTTTGAGTTGTTCGTCCGCCAGTGGCGTGAACTTGTTGAAAATCGGCGCAATAAAGGTCGGGTAGGCCCAGGTCAACAGCAGGGTGAAAGAGGTCCAGACGACCCACGCATACAGCCACCACTTCGAACCAGCCTGGTCCATCAGCCACAAGATGGCCGCGATCAGCGGGCCGCCCAGCAGCGCCATCAGCAGCCAGCCTTTGACCAGGTCGCCGAGGAAGGTGCCGAGTGTCGTGCGGTTAAAGCCAAACCGGGCCTCTATGGTAAAGGTCGAATAGGCGGATAACGGCAGGCTCAGCAGGCTGACGATAAAAAAGACGCTGATGCCGGCAGCCGTGCCCGCAACCACCGCGTTCAGGCCGAGACCGCCCCAGAAACCCAATACCAGGCCCAGGCCTCCGGCGATGGTCCACCCCAGCAGCACCAGCGTATCGACGACGGTATCCAGCATGCCCAGGCGCACCCGGGCCGCCGAATAATCCGCAGCTTTCTGGTGGTCTGCCAGCGTAATGTCCTCGGCAAAGGGTTTTGGCACCTCGTCGCGGTGTTCGCGAACGCTGTCGATCTGGCGTCGTGCGAGATACAGCCGGAGAATCGTCACCAGCGCAAGGAAAAACAGGAACAAGCCGGTAAACCAGTGCATTTTCGTGTCAGCCCCCTTGATCAGCGCGGCACAGCTTAGCCTTTGCTAGAATTAGCCGCAAGCAATGGAATAAAGGCAAAAATATGGCTGCCGACCCTCTGAATCTAATCTGGATAGACCTGGAAATGACCGGGTTGATGACAGATTCGGACCGGATCATCGAAATTGCGACCGTGGTTACCGACAAGGAATTGAATGTGATCGCGGAAGGACCGGTGTTCGCCATTCACCAGGATGAGCAACGGATGGATGGCATGGATGACTGGAATACCAAACAGCACGGCAAGTCGGGGCTGACCCAGCGGGTGCGCGAAAGCATGGTCAGCGAAGCGAAGGCCGAGCGGGAGACCATCGCGTTCCTGGCGCAACACGTGCTGGCGGGCAAGTCGCCGATGTGCGGCAACAGCATCTGCCAGGACCGGCGTTTTCTCGCGCGCTGCATGCCGGAACTCGAAAAATTCTTTCATTACCGCAACCTGGATGTCAGCAGCCTGAAAGAACTGGTGATGCGCTGGGCGCCAAAAATCCTCGAGAGCGTGGAAAAAGAATCCAGCCACCTGGCGCTGGCCGACATTTACGATTCGATCAACGAACTCAAACATTATCGGCAGCATTTCATCGCCAGTGATTTTCATGCGCTGGCCACGGATTGAATGAAATCCTACTCGGATTCGTGTGAACGCAACCGGCAGCCGATACTCGATGTGCTGCTTGCCGAATTTTCCGAAATCGCAAAAGTCCTGGAAATCGGCAGCGGCACCGGTCAGCATGCTGCTTTCTTTGCGCCGCGGCTGCGGCAACTCATCTGGCAGACCAGCGACCTGGCCGAGAATCTTGCGGACATCCGGAGCTGGATCGACGAGGTCGAGGAAATCAGCCTGCCAGCGCCGCTGGAACTCGATGTGTCCAGCGAACGCTGGCCGGACACCGGCGCCGATGCTGTGTTCAGCGCGAACACGGCGCACATCATGCACTGGAATAGGGTTTGCGCAATGGTGGCCGGCGTGGGCAGGCAGCTGGCATCGTCAGTTCGTGGCAGGTTCTGCCTGTACGGCCCGTTCAACGAAAAAGGGGAGTTCACCAGCGCCAGCAACAGGCAATTCGATGCGTGGCTAAAGAAACGCGATCCGTCGATGGGTTTACGGGATCTCGCCGCGCTGGAAAGGATTGCCGGCGAAGCGGGGCTCGCTTTGGCCAGGTGCCACCGGATGCCGGCGAACAACCTGCTGTTGGTGTTCGACAAGGTCGAGACGACAGATGCCCGATAAAGGAACCAGACCGGACCTGGCAGCGATAAGGCAGGCCGCCGAACGCATTTCAGGCCTGGTGCACCGCACGCCGTTGCTACGCTCGCGCAGTCTCGACCGGATGTTCGACGGCGAGCTGCATTTCAAATGCGAACACCTGCAGCGCGTCGGCGCGTTCAAGGCAAGGGGTGCGGCCAACGCCGTGTTTTTGCTTAGCGATAAAGAACTAGGCCGGGGTGTGGCAACACACTCCTCGGGCAACCATGGTGCGGCGGTGGCGCTTGCTGCCAGCACCAAAAATGCTCAGGCATGGGTGGTCATGCCCGAAGACACACCGGCCGTCAAAAAGCGCGCCGTCGAAAGCTACGGCGCAAATATCGTCAGTTGCAAGCCGGGACTTGGCAATCGTGAAGCTGCCTTACAAAAACTGGTCGACGAAAAGGGCGTTCATGTCATCCATCCCTATAACGACTACCGGGTCATTGCCGGTCAGGGAACCGTCGCACTCGAGATCATGGAACAACAAGAAGATATCGATTTGCTGATGGTGCCGGTAGGTGGTGGCGGGCTGTTGAGCGGCAGTCTGTTGGTAATCAAGGAGTTGCGGCCGCAAGTTCAGGTTATTGGTATTCAGCCCGCACGGGCGGATGATGCGAGGCAAGCGCTCGATCGCGGCGAGCGAGTGATCATCGATTGCCCGGATACGATCGCCGATGGCCTGCGCGCCTCGCTGGGCGACAAGACCTTTCCGATCATCGCCGAGCTGGCCGATGACATCGTGACGGTTTCCGAAGACGCGATAGTCGAGGCAACGCGATTGATCTGGGAGCGCATGAAGCAGCTCATCGAACCATCGGCGGCGGTACCGGTGGCGGCGTTGCTCGAAGGGCGAATCGAATTGAAAGGGCGTCGCGCCGCCGTGGTTTTTACCGGGGGCAATCTCGATCTGGATCGTTTGCCCTGGCAGTAATCAGACTGGATCGATTCTGTCTCTGAATTTTAATTGCTAATCAGTTGGCGGCCGAAGCTGTGTTGCTCGCTTCCGCGTCGGTGTTCAATACGAGGACCTGTTGACCCGGCCGCAGCCTTTCCGCGCCACGTACGACGATGGTGTCGCCGGCATTGAGATCACCGGAAACTTCGATCAGGTCGCCATCGCCGCTGCCGGCCAGAACGGATACGCGTTCGACGAGTTGGTCTTTACCGACCCGAAAGACGCTGGCGCCATTGCGCCGCAGGATCAGCGCATCTCTTGGCACGGCCAGCACCTTTCTCGCCTCGGCCGTGGGTACCGCGATCCGCACGCTTTCTCCTACGACCCAGTTGGCTGGATCGACATTGAGCCGCATCTCGAACATGTGCGAACTGGGGTTGCCAAAGGGCACGATGGTTCGCACCGTGCTTTTTTCGCTGCGTTGCTCGCTCGAAACCTCCACAACGGCGCCTTTAGTCAGAAAAGCCGCCGATCGCAAAGGCGCGCGCGCGACGATTTCGATGGCTGACGGATCCACCAGCCGGACCACTTCGCTACCGGTATTTACCATTTCACCGATATTGCTCATGCGTTCCGTCACGGTACCGGCAAATGGCGCACGTATTGTGGTTTTCGCCAGTTGATCGCTGACCAGCGCGAGCCGTGCTTTCGCGACCCGGGTGTCGGCACGGGCGACCTGCAGATCGGACTTGGTCTGGTCCAGGCGGCTGACGGCGGCGTTGTTTTCTGCACGGAGTTTTTTCAGCCTTTCGACTTCCGGTTCCAGGTAGATCAGACGCGCACGCTCGCGATCGACCTGACCGGCGAACTCGCTTTGTTGCAGACGAAAACGGGTATCGTCCAGACGTGCGACGGGATCCCCTTCGGCAACGACAGTCCCGACCTCTGCGATCCAGGTAATGCGCCCGGTCACTTCCGCCGCAATTTTCGAATCGTTGCGGCTGATCACGGTGCCGGGCACATCGATTGTCGGCGCCAGCATCACCTGCTGCGCGCGCACCACGACCACCGGCGCCGGACCTTGCTGGGCGTTCCCGATACCGGCAAAGAGCGTCAGCGCCACGCCTGCGAGCAGCCGCCAGCATGTTAAAAAAGTATTAGATTGTGCTTGAAGTATCAACATTAACTAATTGGATTATATATCAATATGTTTCTGGGCATATTGCCCTTGCAGGCCGGATCCGGGCTCAGTTCCCAGCATGGTCTTTTCCTCGCCCAGGCGCAACAGACTGGGCAGCAATATCAGTGTGAACACGGTGCTTACCGCCATTCCGCCAACGATGACCGCAGCCATGCCGCGGTAGATTTCCGTGCCCGGGCCAGGTATCAGCGCCATCGGCAGCATGCCGAACAAGGTCGTGATCGTGCTCATCAGGATCGGGCGCAGCCTGATGCGCACGGCTTTTTCCACGGCCGAGCGTCTGTCCATGCCGATGCGTTCCGACGCGCGCGTCTGATACACCAGCAGGATGGAATTGTTGACCACCAGTCCGAGCAATATGATGAAGCCGATCATGGTCAGCAGATCCATGGGCTGGAACGAGAAAAGATTGGATATCCGCAAGGCCAGGATGCCGCCGACTGTGGCCAGCGGGATCGCGAGCAAGGCAAGCAGGCTGTCTTTGAACGAGCGGAACAAGGCGCTCATCAACAGGTAAAGAATCGCGACCGCCAACGCGAAACTGCTGGCCAGGTTAGTCAGCGCGACCTTGAGGTTGTCAGCGCTGCCGTAATAGTAAATCTCGCCATCGTCCGGTAACTGCGCAAGGATATCGGGTTCCGCCTCTCGTTTAATGATTGTGATGGCGTCTGTAAGGGAGATATCCGGTGGCGTTACCCGCAAGGTAATGGTGCGCCGGCGGTCGACTCGCCTGATCTGGTTGGGTCCAGCGGTTCTCTCCATGCGCACCAGTTCGCCGACTTGCTGAATGCCTCCATTGGGCGTGAACAGTGGCAAGGCCGCCAGCTCTTCCGGGCTGGCCCATGGTTTCGCGCGCAGAATAATGTCACGCCGCCTGTCTCCGTCAAAGTAATCGCCGACGTACAAGCCGTCACCCAGCGCGCGAATAACCGAAGCCATGGTGTTTCGGCTCCAGCCGGACTCGGCAATGCGCCGCTCATCCGGTATCAGCCTGAGTTCGGGTTCGGCCAGTTCGACGCCCGGGATAGGCCGCACCTGAGAGCCCGGCAGGGCCTTGGTGATAGCGCCCATGCCGGCCAGCGCCGCATCGAGCATCGCATCCATGTCGCGACTTTGGATATTGACGTCTATTTCGCGACCGCCGCCGAGGCGCCTGAATATCGATGGCCGGGATGCAAATGCCAGGGTATCGGGAAAACCGAACAGGACTTCCTCGTTCAAAATAGTCAGCAGTTCATCGACATCGTCCGGATCCTGCGCGCGCACCCCCATGAAACCGCGTCGCCCGAATATACCCATGAAATAATTTTCGATCTGCGGCTGACGTTCACCGCTCAGAAACGGCTTCATGCGCTCCGACACGACATCGACAAACTCTTCTTCGGCGGTCTCGACGCCCTGTCCGGGAGGAGGCATGATGAATGCGAAAATCCAGTTTTGTCGCCCCTGCGGCAGGTAATCGGCGGCGGGCTTGAGCCACCAGCTAAGCCCGGCAGCGACGCCAACCAGCACGATGATCCAGGTAACGCGACGTTTTGGGGTATCCGTCAGATCCATGACCAGGGCCGATCCTTTTGCCCACCACGCCTTGTGTGGATCGCTCAGTTCCACGTTGCGCATCCAGTAATTGGCTGCCTTGGGGATCAGTGTGACCGCGATCACCAGGGAGACGATGATCGCCATGGAAATGGCATAGGCCATATCGGAAAACAACTGGCCCGCCGTATCGCGCAGGAACACGACCGGCAGGAAAATCGCCACCGTGGTCGCAGTCGATGCCAGCAGTGCGCCCCAGACCTGCGTGGTGCCGACTATCGACGCTTCTTCGCTGGTTCTGCCGCTTTCGCGTAGCCGGACGATATTTTCCATGACGATAATGGCGGCATCGAGCACCATGCCGATGGCGAAGGCCAGGCCGGCCAGGGAAATGATATTCAGGGTCCTGCCGCCGGCATCGAGCAACGCAAAGGAAGCAAACAGCGAAACCGG
>BFAU01000084.1 GCA_008975185.1 bacterium MnTg04
GGAGCGGGCTACGGCTGGCCGGGGCAACCCTGGGTGATCGCCCTGGGTGCGTGCGTGATGGTGACCACAATTATCAGCGGTGTCGATTATGTCTGGCGGTGGGGCCGCAAGGCCTACCTGTCCGGTGTGGATGCCACGTGACCGAGTCCCGACAATTGCCGTTGCCGGTCCAGCTGTCCGATCAGGCCGTGTTCGACAGTTTTTTCGAGTCCGGGAATGGCACCTTGCTGACCCATCTGAAGTCGCTGGCGGGCAGCGGCGGTGAACGGCTGATCTGGTTGTGGGGTGGGTCGGGCAGCGGCAAGACCCATCTGTTGCAGGCCGCATGTGCGGAGGCTGGCCGGCATGGTCGGCGCGCCGCTTACCTGCCGTTGAAAGAGAAGCTGGAGGCGGGAATGCTTGCCGGCCTTGAGGAATTCTCACTGGTCTGTCTGGACGATGTTCAGCGGATCGCCGGCCTGACCGACTGGGAGTCCGGCTTGTTCAGACTGTTCAATGAAGTTGCCGAAAAGGGCGGCAGCCTGCTGGTTTCGGCCGACCGGCCTGCGGCAAAAATCCCTTTCGGGCTGCCGGATCTGCAATCGCGGCTGAACTGGGGTCCTGTTTACCGTGTGGACCCGGTCAGCGGCGAAGATCTGCACAAAGCGATGGCCCTGCGCGCAAAACACCGGGGACTGCAGTTGCCGGAAGAAACCAGTCGCTTTCTTTTGCGGCGTTTCCCGAGAGACATGCGCTCGGTATACCGACTGCTGGACACGCTTGACCTGGCATCCCTCAGGGCACAACGTCGGCTGACCGTTCCCTTTGTGCGCGCCGTGCTGAGCCGAGACGACGGCATTGGCTGAGAGGGGTGGGTCGCGTCTCCCTGTCGCGCTCAGACCGCTGTTGCTGGGAAGTCACGCCGCCGTCTTGTTGCTGATTTTCGCCGCATTGATACTGCCGGCATACCCGGGATGGGCCTGGCTGCCGCTGGCCGTAATGCTGATATCGATACGCGGGGTATTGGCTTCGCGGACTTATACTTATCGCTGGCTGATGATGCTGCTGGCGCTCCCGGTCGCGCTTGGCCTGATGGAACTGATTGCCAATCCGGCCTTGCGACTTTGGTCTGCGGCCCTGGTTTTCTTCAGTTGCGCACTGTTTTTCTGCCTGGCGTTGAGCCTGAGAACCAGCCGCTGAATCAGGAGTTTGCCGGGCCGAGTTTGCAGGCGACTGTCGCGACCCGCTTACCCAGGGCAATCGCCAGCTTCTTTTCCTCATCCCGAATCAATGGCTGTTTCTGACCACGGGCCCAGTGGCTGGCGCCGTACGGTCCGCCGCCCGAACTCGTGTCGCTAACCAGCGGTTCGGTGTAGGGCAGACCCAGAATCAGCATGCCGTGATGAAGCAAGGGAATCATCATCGTCAGCAGCGTGGATTCCTGCCCGCCGTGCAGGGACTGGGTCGAGGTGAAAACTGCCGCCGGCTTGCCTGCCAGGCCACCGGACAGCCAAAGGCTGCCGCTGCCGTCGAGGAAATATTTTAACGGCGCCGCCATGTTGCCAAAACGCGTCGGGCTGCCCATGACCAGACCGGCACAGTCGGTCAGGTCCTGGTGCGTGGCGTAGGGCGGCCCGTCCTCGGGAACCACCGGCTCGCTGGCTTCACACTCGGCGCTGACGGCGGGCACCGTTCTGAGCCTGGCGGTGCATTTTTCGACCGACTCGACACCCAGGCACACCTGGCGTGCCAGTTCGGCGGTCGCGCCATCCCTGGAGTAATAAAGAACCAGGATTTCAGCATTCATTGAAGAATCTCCAGCACTTGTTCGGGGGGCCTGCCGATTCGTGCCATCCCGCCGGCCAGGACGATGGGCCGCTCAACCAGGATCGGGTTGTCGAGCATCGCCTGGATTAGTTCATCATCGCCCAGGCCGGGGTTGTCGAGGCCCAGTTCCTGATAAACGCTTTCCGCCCGCCGCATGAGCTGTCTGGGCTGTAGCTTCAGCAGGGAAAGGATTTTTAGCAGGGTTTCCTTGCCGGGCGGGTCGTCGAGGTACTCGATAACAGTCGGGTTCAGCCCCCGATCCCGCAACAATTGCAGTGTTGCGCGTGATTTCGAGCAGCGGGGGTTGTGGTAGATGACGGTTTCCAAGGTCATATCCTGTGTTTTGGCAGTTTTTGGCCCGGTCGATTGTAGCGGGGCTTGGCTTGACGGAATAGAGTGCCCTTGTTAGCGTTCTAAACCTTTCCTTTTTTCGATAGGCCGGAATGTACAAGAAGTGCCACCCAAATGCTTTTCGTCTACTCGCAGCAGTCGGTTTGCTGACGCTCAGCGCTTGTGCGAGCAATCCGCCGGTCCAGGAAATGAGCGATGCACGACAGGCCATACAGGCGGCTATCACCGCGGGCGCGGAGGAATTCGCGGAATTGGCGCTCAAAGACGCCCGGAGATTTCTTGCCGATGCCGAAGCCAATTTGAATCGCAAGGCCTACAATGGCGCGAAAAACGATGCCCGGGAAGCAAAACGCTGGGCGGAGGTTGCGATCAACACGGCTGTCGAGGCTGCCGGTACAGAGCAACATTAGCCAGCGGGGACTCTCCGGTCCTCCCGGTTACCAGGAATCGTGAGTCAGGACGCCGAGTTTCGCCGTTACCAGGTGTCAGGCCGCGTTCAGGGCGTTTTTTTCCGGGTCAGCACGGCGGAACGAGCGAGTTCGCTGGGTTTGAGCGGCCGGGTTAAGAACCTGGCAAACGGCCGCGTGGAAATCGTTGCCTTCGGCGACCCGGACAAGCTGGGTTTGCTGGAGGCCTGGCTCCATCAAGGGCCGCCTTCCGCCCGGGTGGACTCGGTGACCGCCGAGGAAATCAGCGCAGAGTCAGCCGGCGACCTGGTGCCGGGCCGGTTTCTGGCGTGCTAACAGGTCGTTGAAAACCCTCAGGCGAGTGCAAGACAAGGCGAAAATTGGCGAGCAAGCGCAGTGTACACGCCAGTACATGAGCATTGTGAGCCAGTTTTTAACGCCGGATTGTGACGTCTGAGGGTTTTAAACGGCCTGTTAGTTGCGATACCACTTCCGGTTTAGTCTATCGATGACCAGGTCGCCATACTTTCTTCGCCCGGTACTGCCGTTGTATCTTGCCAGCCCGCGAATCAGATCCTGATTTTCCAGGTCCATGTAATACTTGAGTATGGTGCAGCCCATGCGCAAGTTGGTCTGCGCGTTGACCAGGTTATCATCGGGCCTGCCGATTTCCTTTAGCCAGAAGGGCATGACTTGCATCAGGCCAATTGCACCGGCGGAGGAAATCGCAAATCGATCGAAATTGCTTTCTATATCGATCACCGCGAGAACCAGTTCGGGGTAAAGGCCTTTGCGGGTAGCCTCGAAATGAATATGTTTGAGTAATTGCAAGCGTTTGCGGGTGTCCGGAACTTGCCTGGCCAGCCTGCCGGACATATCGGTCAACCAGACCTCGGCATCGAATCTGTCCTCGAAGCTGCTCGAGTCATCGGCCGCTTCGATCAGCAGGCGGCGCAACTCGGGATCCGGCTGCGTCTGCGCTAGCGCGGTAGTGCCGGATAACACCAGGATCAGCAACGATCCGCGCCAGGTTTTTTTCAGTTTTGGCGGCATGGTCAGGTCTCGGTCTGCGAGCTGCGCAGCAAATCCTTTAATTCGTCAATGGATAAATGCCGGGGTTCGTCGTCGCGCCGGTTCTTGTATTCGAAGGATCCCCCATCCAGGCCTTTTTCGGCGACCACCACTCGATGCGGAATACCGATCAGATCCATATCGGCAAATTTCACGCCCGGCCTGGCGTTGCGGTCGTCGACGAGCACCTGCAATCCCATGGCGTTCAGTTCCTCATAGAGCTGGTCCGCCGCATCCCTGACCCGGTCTGATTTGTGCTGGTTGATCGGGATCAGCGCAACATCGAACGGCGCCATCGCCGGTGGCCAGACGATGCCCCGCCGGTCATGGTTTTGTTCGATGGCTGCTGCTGTAATCCGCGTGATGCCGATACCGTAGCAACCCATGATCAGGGTTTGCGTTTGCCCATTGGCGTCGAGTACCTGTGCGTTCATCGACGAGCTGTACTTGTCGCCGAGTTTGAATATGTGGCCGACTTCTATGCCACGAACTACCGACAAAGTGCCTTTGCCGGTCGGGCTGGGGTCGCCATCGACGACATTTCGCAAATCCACCGAAGCGCAGTCGGGAAGGTCACGACCCCAGTTACCGTTGACCCGGTGTTGGTCTTTTTGGTTGGCGCCGCAGACGAAATCGACGACCGCCGCGGCGCTGTGATCGACAAAGAGCGGGCAGGGCAGATCGACCGGGCCGATGAAACCCGGTTCGCAGCCGACAACTTCCTTTACCTTGTCGGCGGCCGCCATCGTCAGCGGTTCGCGGACGCCTGGCATTTTCTCCGCTTTGCGTGCGTTCAATTCATGGTCGCCGCGCAAAACCAGGGCGACCAGGCCGTCGTCTTCCGCATCGACCAGCAAAGTCTTGATACACCCGCTTGGGTCCGTGTCCAAAAACGAACACAATTCATCGATGCTGCGGATATCGGGCGTATCGACAAACCGCATGTCCCCGCCCGGTTTTTTCTTCCCGGCCGCCGGTGGCAGCGCTTCGGCCATTTCAAGATTGGCCGCATAGTCGTCTCCATTCGAGAACACGATCGTATCCTCGCCGGAATCCGCGAGCACGTGGAATTCCTGTGAAGCATTGCCGCCGATGGCGCCGGAATCGGCCTGTACCGTTCGAAAGCGCAGGCCCAGGCGGGTGAAGATTTTGCTATAGGCATCGAACATCGCCTGATAACCGGCATCCAGGCTTTCCTGGTCCAGATGAAAAGAATAGGCGTCTTTCATGATGAACTCGCGCGCGCGCATGACGCCATAACGCGGCCTGATTTCATCCCTGAACTTGGTCTGAATCTGGTAGTAATTGACCGGTAAGTGGCGATAACTTTTCAGTTCCCGGCGGGCGATATCGGTGATGACTTCCTCATGGGTCGGGCCATAGCAGAATTCGCGTTGATGCCGGTCCTTGAAGCGCAGCAGCTCGGGGCCGTATTCGCTCCAGCGCCCGGATTCCTGCCAGAGTTCAGCGGGCTGCACGCTGGGCATCAGTAATTCGAAAGCGCCGGCGCGGTTCATTTCCTCACGCACCACCTGTTCGATTTTCCGCAGAACCCTGAGCCCCATCGGCAACCACGTATACAGACCGGAAGCGAGCTTGCGGATCATGCCCGCGCGCAGCATCAGTTGGTGGCTGATCAATTCCGCATCGGCCGGCACTTCCTTCAGGGTATTTAACGGCAATCGCGACAATCGCATCTTGGAGCGTTCCTTTTTCGTTCAGCGCGTGCTGAGCTTTCGCGGGAAGATTGTATCGGGCCTGAGGTGGCCGGGTACAGAGCGTAATTCCAACCGGCCCTGATTTGCCAGCGGCCGGCGCTGCCTGCAATATCGGTCGCATGAGCGCCGCAATCCATGAGGACAAGGACATCGACCCAAGGCCTATAGCTGGCAAGCGGGTAGCGGTGCTGGGTTTCGGTCCCCAGGGGCGGGCGCACGCGTTGAATCTGAGGGATTCCGGGCAGGAGGTGGTGGTCGGGTTGCGCACGGGCTCCGCCTCCGCCGATGCCTGCCGGCAGCACGGCCTGGAGCCCGTATCGCTGGAAAAAGCGGCTGAGTCCGAAGTGGTGGTGATGCTGGTGCCCGATTCCGAGCAGGTGGCCTTGTATAAAAATATCCTCGACAAGCGTATGAAAAAACACAGTGCGCTGGTCTTTGCGCATGGCTACAACATCCATTACCGTCGCATCGTGCCGCGGAAAGACCTCGATGTTCTGCTGGTGGCGCCGCTGGGCATCGGCGAACAAGTGCGCTTGCAGTATGAAGCGGGCCTGGGCGTGCCGGCCCTGGTTGGCGTACACCAGGATGCCAGCGGGCAGGCCAGGGCGCTGGCGTTCGCGTATGCAAAGGTGAACGGACACGGCCGCGCGGCGGTGATGGAAACGACTTTCGCGGAAGAAACGGAAACGGATCTGTTTGCCGAACAAGCGGTACTCTGCGGCGGGATCGATCAACTGGTCATCAGCGCATTCGAGACCCTGACCGAGGCCGGCTATTCGCCGGATATTGCCTATTTTTGTTGCCTGCATGAGGTCAAGCTGATGGCCGACATGCTGCATCGCCGGGGCATCGCCGGGACCCGTAAATCCATTTCCGTTGCTGCGGAGTACGGAGACTATACGCGCGGACCCAGAGTGGTCAACGAGGCCAGTCGAGCCGCGATGAGAGATCTGCTGGCGGAAATCAGGGATGGCCGTTTCGCCGACGAACTGGACGCCGAGATCGAGGCCGGGTCGCCGCTGATCCGCCGCCGGCGAGCGGCGGCGGAGTCGCACGATATCGAGAAAGTAGGCGCCGCATTGCGTGCGAGGATGCCGTGGTTGCAAAAAAAAGAATAATCCCGGCTCGCGTTCGGTGCGACAGCCCGGGCAAAGGTTACAATGGGCGATGTCGCCTGCTGCGTTTTAGAAGGTGTGACTTCGCAAGCCAATGATAGCTAAAACCAGTAAACGGAAAGAGAAACTGCGCAAGGGGATCATCCTGCTGCCCAACCTGGTGACGACTGCCGCCATGTTTGCCGGTTTTTATGCCATTGTCGCTGCGATAGACGGTAATTTCAGGCGTGCAGCCATCGCCTTATTCATCGCGATGTTTATGGATGGCCTGGATGGCCGGGTCGCAAGAATGACCAGCACCGAAAGCGATTTTGGCAAGGAATACGACAGTCTGTCGGATATGGTTTCCTTCGGCCTGGCGCCGGCCCTGGTCGTTTACCAGTGGGGCGTGGCACGGATTTCCGAATACGGCCTGGCCTGGGGACGCCTGGGATGGCTGGCTGCGTTCATGTATGCCGTATCCTGTGCCCTGCGTCTGGCGCGCTTCAATACCCGCGAGCTGCCTACCGGCAAGCGCTATTTCCAGGGTCTGCCCAGCCCGTCCGCCGCCGCACTGGTGGCCAGCATGATCTGGCTGGGCGACAGGCTGGAGCTGGAGGGCATTATCGTGCTGGCGCTGGGTTTCGGCGTGACCGGCATGGCCGGGTTGCTGATGGTCAGCAACTTCAGTTATTACAGTTTCAAGGATTTGAACCTGGGCGGCCGCGTGCCCTTTGCCTATGTGATCCTGATTCCGCTGCTCTTCGCGCTGATATCGCTGGATCCGCCGGTCGTGCTGCTGACCATGTCGTCCTTTTATGCGCTGTCGGGGCCGGCGATGGCAGGCTGGCGGTTCTTCGCCAGGCGACGCCAGCGGCAACTGATCGACTGATTCCGTGAGTCTGAGCGAGAGAAAACAAATTTGTTTGCAGGCAATGGGGCTGACCGTCTGGCAAAAACGGGACGCCACCAAGGCTGATCCCGGGGCGGTACCCAAGGAACCGGGCAGCGCAGGTGAATCCGCGGAACTAGCAGCCGAGCCACGGGTGGTCGTATCGCCTGCTCTCGAGCAGCCGGCGACGGCGGTTTCCGCTGACGGCACCGCAACCCTGGCCTGGGCCGAACTGCTCCAGCGTATCGCCGGCTGCACGCGCTGCCCACTCCATCAAAACCGGATTCAGGCGGTGCCCGGCGTTGGCGATCAGGCGGCGGAGTGGATGTTTATCGGCGAGGCGCCAGGCAAGGATGAGGATGAGCAGGGCGAACCCTTTGTCGGTCGCGCCGGGCAACTGTTGAATGCCATTTTGCATGCTGCCGGACTGAGCCGCGAGCAGGTCTATATTGCGAATACGATCAAGTGCCGGCCACCTGCCAACCGCAACCCGCAGCATGAGGAGTCGGACCAGTGCTATCCTTTTTTGCAGCGCCAGATCGCCCTGCTGCAGCCAAAAATCATCGTTCTTCTCGGCAAGGTCGCAGCACACCGCATGCTCGATACCGACCAGGCCCTGGGGAAACTGCGCGGCAAGATATACCGCTACCAGGAGCGGGTACCGATGGTCGTCACCTACCACCCGGCCTACTTGTTACGCAGCCCCAGCCAGAAGGCCAAAGTGTGGGAGGACCTGTTACTGGCGAAAACGGCCCTGGCCGAACAAGGCGCGCGACAGTCCTGATGGCGATCGCGGAAAAACCCGTTGAGATCCGGGCATTGCAGACGCGCGACCTGGCCCGGGTCGTCGTCATCGAGGCTGCTTCCTATGACTTTCCCTGGTCGGCCGGGGTTTTCGCCGATTGCCTTTCGGTGGGTTATTACTGCCGCGTCCTGGATCTGCAAGGATGGCCGGTCGCCTATGCCGTGTTGTCAGTTGGTGCCGGTGAAGCTCACATTCTCAATCTGACGGTATCGCCGGAATACCGGAGACAGGGGCTTGGCCGCCGTTTGTTGCGTGATTTTCTGGGGCATTGCCGCAGCCGGCCATTGGGCCGGATCTATCTGGAAGTCCGGCCCAGCAATGATGCGGCCCGGGTTTTGTATGCATCCGAAGGATTCGAACCCATCGGTTTCAGACGACAGTATTACCGTTCCCGGCGAGGCCGCGAAGATGCGATGGTGTATGCACTGGACCTTGACGTATCTGCGAAGAGCGAGGCCGGAGCTGACCCGCGCGTTAGCCTGGTGTAGAATTCGCGCCTTTTGCCAAGGTTGAAACAGATGCCAGGCTTGACCAGTCAAATCAGTCGGCGGCGAACATTTGCGATCATTTCCCATCCCGACGCGGGGAAAACGACGCTCACCGAGAAGTTGTTGTTGTTCGGTGGCGCGATCCAGCTCGCCGGCACGGTCAAGGGCCGCAAGGCGAGGCGCCATGCCACCTCGGACTGGATGGCGCTGGAACAACAGCGGGGAATATCGGTGACCTCGTCGGTCATGCAGTTTCCCTATCGCGACTACATCATCAATTTGCTCGATACGCCCGGTCATGAGGATTTTTCCGAGGACACTTACCGTACGCTGACCGCCGTCGATTCGGCATTGATGGTTATCGACTGCGCAAAGGGCGTCGAACAGCGCACGATCAAATTGATGGAGGTCTGTCGCCTGCGCGATACGCCGATCATGACTTTCATCAACAAGCTCGACCGTGAGGGCCGCGAGCCGGTGGAGCTTCTCGATGAGATAGAAAACGTGCTGGCAATCCGTTGCGCGCCGGTGACCTGGCCGATCGGCATGGGCGGCAGGCTAAAGGGTATCTATCACCTGGCCCGGGATCACCTGTATGTGTACCGGACCGATGACCGGG
>BFAU01000085.1 GCA_008975185.1 bacterium MnTg04
GAACCGAGCCGGATATCGGCGAACGAGCGCTCCGGTAGCCGGCAGGCCAATCGGCGCCGCCTGAGAAATACGGTGCTTAGAAGCGCGGTCGATAGTGGCGCCCTGAGCGAGATAATTCGTCCGCAACCGCATTTTGCCAATGGCCAGCTCAAAGGATATCGAATTTACCCGGGCAGGCAGCGACGGACATTTGCGGAACTGGGTTTTCGCCCGGGGGATCTGGCCACCAGTATCAACGGCGTCCCGTTGACGAACCCGGATCAAAGTTCGAATCTGCTGGCCGGAATAGACCAGGGCAGCCAGGTGACGGTAACGGTTGAGCGCAACGGCATCCCCGTAGTCATTACGATCGATCTCGACCAGGTAAGCACTGCGATCAGGAAATTACCCGCCGGGTCGCAACGTCAGTGAATTGCGCCTGGACCAAAAATGGATAAAAGTGATGAAAAATAGCCGTACGAAAGCAGGAACCCTGCGCAGACAGGTATTGACTACACTGATCGCCGGCTTGTTTGTCGGCCCGCTGGCGGTCGCGCAACAAGCATCGATACGGCCCAATTTCCAGGATGTCGATATCCGCCAGATCATCGAGGCAGTCGCCGAAGTCACTGGCAAGAATTTCATAGTCGATCCGCGCGTCAACCAGCAAAACGTAACCATGATTTCGCAGACCCCGATGAGTTCGGACGCCTTTTACAATGCGTTCCAGTCGTTGCTGCAGGTCTATGGCTACATTGCGGTTCAATCCGGCAATTTCATCAAGATCCTGCCCGATGCCAATGCGCGACAAGTACCCGGCGCACCCTCGGGCACCGATGGGCCCGATGAAATCGTGACCCGGGTTATTCGGATAGAGAATGTCGTTGCGGCTCAACTGGTGCCGATCTTGCGGCCCTTGATTCCGCAGTACGGCCATCTCGCGGCCTATCCGCAATCCAATATGCTGATCATTTCCGACCGGGCAGCGAATGTCCGGCGTATCGCACGGATCGTCGCCCGCATCGATCAGGAAGGCGAGGACGACATCGAGATTATTCCCTTGCAACACGCATCGGCAATCGAGATCGTTACCATCATCAATTCCATCCGCCAACCGACCGGGCGCGATAGCGGCCAGGCGCGGTCGAATATTGCCGCCGACCAGCGCACCAACAGCGTCCTGATCGGCGGCGACAGCAAGAAACGGCTGAAGATACGAACGCTGATTGTCAGCCTGGATACGCCGCTGGCGGAAGGCGGCAACACGCGGGTTCGTTATTTATTCAACGCCGATGCCGAGGAACTCGCCGGAAACCTGCAGGCACAGATCCAGGCAACCCAGGCGCAGGGCGCGGCTGGTTCGCAGCAGGGCGGTCCCGGCAACACCCCGGTAACCATCTGGGCGGACCTGATGACCAACGCGCTGGTCATTACCGCACCGGCAAAGGAAATGCGCAACCTGATGGCGATCATCGACAAGCTGGACATCCGCAGGGCACAGGTCCAGATCGATGCGATCATCGTTGAAGTATCGATGGACAAGGTCAACGAACTTGGTGTGAGTTGGCTGGTATCGCCTGGCGATACCGGTGATCTAGCTGCCGTGTCCGAGTTTTCCGGTAGTTTTGATCTGTCGGGCGCGATTGGCGCGCTGGACGGTGCCGACAGTGCGGTTGGAGATTTCGTCGGCGAAGGAATAACCGGCATTGTCGGACGGTTCAGGGAAAACAGAACCAGCTGGGCCGCCGTGGTGACGGCGCTCGCCGGTGACGCGTCGACCAATATATTGTCGCAGCCGTCCATCACGACCGTGGACAACGAGGAAGCCGAGATCAATGTTGTCCAGGAAGTGCCTTTTATCACCGGCCAGTTCACCAACACCGGTGGAGTCGCGGGTTCCGTCAATCCCTTCCAGACGATCCAGCGCCAGGAAGTCGGCACCATACTGCGCATCACACCGCAGATAAACGAAGGCAACGCAATCCTGCTGAAAGTCGAGCAGGAACAATCCAGTATTTCTGCCGGGGCCGAAGGCGCCGTTGACCTGGTGACCAATAAACGGACCATCAAAACCAGTGTAATTGTCGAAGACGGCGGAATTATCGTTCTTGGCGGCCTGATCGAAGAGGCATTGATCGAAACCGAACAACGCGTTCCCATACTCGGAAAAATTCCAATACTGGGCGCCCTGTTCCGGTCGAGGAAAACCGAGTTGGTAAAAACCAACCTGATGGTTTTCATCCGGCCGACAATCCTGCGCGATGGCACGCAGGCGGCATTGCAATCCAACGCAAGGTACAACTACATGCGCGATTTGCAGCTGGACGGCGGAGTCCGTAAAGGCGCCGTGCAAATGATGCCTGACGAACAAAGACCTATCCTGCCCGCGATCGACAGCAGCGGCCGCGTCATCGGCGGAACGGCCATCGACGCCCCCCGGCCGGCCGCCGCAGATGAGGAAGGCGATGGCGGACCCTGAGAGCAGGCCGGTAGAAAACCCGATCGCCGACAGCGGCCAACCCAGGCTGTCTTTTTCGTTCGCCAAACGCCATGGCGTGCTGATTAGGGGAATCCAGGACGGCCGGCTGGACACGGTCTGCCGGCAGGATGTAACGCCGCTGACGCTGGCTGAACTGGGCAGGCATTTCCAGGTTCCACTGAATCTGACGCGCGTCGACAGCGATAATTTCGACACCCTGCTGCAACAGACTTACGAAGCGGGGAGTAACTCGGCCATGCAAATGGTTGGGGAATTCGATGAAGACATGGATCTGAGCACGGTTGCGGAGCAGATGCCTGAGCCGTCCGATCTGCTGGAGAGCGAGGACGACGCGCCGATCATCCGGCTGATCAACGCCCTGCTGACCGAAGCGATCAAGGCCAATGCCTCCGATATACACATCGAGCCCTATGAAAATCGGCTGGTGGTTCGCTTGCGCGTCGACGGCGTATTGCGCGAAGTCCTGCGATCGCGCCGCGCGGTGGCACCGTTGGTGGTTTCCCGGATCAAGGTGATGTCGCGACTGGATATCGCTGAAAAGCGTTTGCCACAGGACGGTCGCATCTCGCTGCGTATCGCCGGCCGCGCGGTTGATGTCCGGGTCTCGACCATGCCGTCCGGGCATGGCGAACGCGTGGTGCTGCGCTTGCTGGACAAGCAGGCGGGACGGCTCGATCTCGGCAGCCTGGGCATGGCAACCGGAACCCGGAAAACCGTGGACCAGCTCATTCACCGGCCACACGGTATTTTGCTGGTCACCGGACCCACCGGCTCGGGCAAGACCACGACCTTGTACGCCGCGTTGGCGCGCATCAACGACAACACGCGGAACATCATGACGATCGAGGATCCGATCGAGTATTACATCGATGGCATCGGTCAGAGCCAGGTCAACAACAAAGTAAAAATGACCTTTGCCAGGGGTCTGCGCGCCATTTTGCGACAGGACCCGGATGTGGTCATGGTCGGCGAGATACGCGATCTGGAAACGGCAGAAATCGCGGTGCAAGCCAGCCTGACCGGCCATCTCGTCTTGTCGACATTGCATACCAATACCGCCGTCGGCGCCGTTACCCGTTTGCGGGACATGGGCGTCGAGCCCTTCCTGCTTGCCTCGAGCCTGATCGGTGCGGTCGCCCAGCGCCTGGTGCGCTTGCTCTGCACCGCGTGCCGCGAGCCCTATTCAGCCGACGCCACCGAAAAAAAGCTGCTCCAGTCACCCCCGCGGGAAAAACTGACTCTCTACCGGGCCACCGCCTGCGCGCAATGCAACCAGACCGGTTACAGCGGCCGCACCGGCATCTATGAACTGGTGGTCATCGACGACGCCATGAAAACGATGATTCATGAAAAGGCCAGCGAACACCTGCTGGAGGAACACGCCAGATCGCAAAGTGCGAGTATCCGTGCAGACGGACGCAGCAAGGTACTCAGCGGAATTACGACACTCGAAGAAGTGTTGCGCGTTACCCGCGAAGACTAGCTAGGAATTCCTGATACGCGATGGGCGCCTTTGACTACAAAGCGGTAGATTCCTCCGGTAAGCAGGCGCAAGGAGTACTGGAAGGAGACAACGCGCGGCAGGTACGGCAACTGTTGCGCGAGAGACACTTGCTGCCGCTGGAAGTTACCGAGGTTGTCGAAAAGGAAAAGAAGCGGCGCAAACTGAGTTTTCGCAAGGGCATCAGCGCCGCCGACCTCGCATTGTTCACCCGGCAACTGGCCACCCTGGTGCGCGCGGGTCTGCCACTGGAAGAAGCCCTGCGCGCCGTCTCTCAACAAACCGAAAAATCCAGGGTCAGCAGCATCCTGATGGGCGTGCGCTCACGTTTGATGGAAGGCCACCCGCTGGCGATCGGCATGGCTGATTTCCCACAGGCGTTTCCCGAGATGTACCGGGCGACGGTCGCCGCCGGCGAACAGTCCGGACACCTGGATATGGTGCTGGAAAGACTGGCCGATTACACTGAAAGCCGGCAGATTCTCCGTCAGAAATTGAGTTCCGCAGCGATCTATCCGATCGTGCTGTCGGTCATGGCGATCCTGATCGTGACCGGCATGCTGGTTTTCGTGGTGCCGAAAATCGTCGGTATTTTCGAAGACAGCAACCAGAAACTGCCATTCCTGACAACCGCGCTGATTACGGTCAGTAACCTGATTCGCGACTACGGGCTGCTGGGCCTGTTCGTCATCGCCGGCGGCGTGTTTGCGTTCAAACGCTGGCTGCGCCAGAAAAGCGCCCGGCGGCGAGTCCATGGTTTTCTGTTGCGCCTGCCGCTGGTGGCACGGTTGGTTCGCGGTTTCAATAACGCACGCTTTACCCGCACGCTGAGCATCCTCTCGGGCAGCGGCGTACCGGTACTGGAATCGATGCGCATCGCCGGCTCCGTGATCGCCAATTTACCGATGTGGGAAGCGGTCGAGGAAGCGACGATGAGGGTTCGCGAAGGCGCGTCCATCAGTCAATCGCTGGCGACACGCGGGCTTTTCCCGCCGATGACCGTGCACCTGATCGCCAGTGGCGAAGCCAGCGGGAAACTGGACGAAATGCTCGAACGCGCGGCCGAAAACCAGGAGCGGGAACTCGACGGATTGATCGGGGCGATGCTGAGCATCCTGGAGCCCGCGTTGATTATCGTGATGGCCATATTCGTTTTTATCATCGTGATAGCCATCCTGCTGCCTATTTTCGAACTGCAGCAGATTATCCAGTAACGGTAGCAGTCTCCTTGCAGATTTATCGTGCGACGCCGGAGCCGAAGTCTCTCAGCATAGTCGCGGGCCGCAACCCACTAATCTACAGACGAACCCCATTTTCAATACCACGAACGCCATCGAATCATTAGTGGAAATTCCGTGAACGGGTGAGCAGACTGCCCAGCAGCTCGCTATGGTCTTCCAGGCGAGTGGCGATCAGGTGCAAGACCTCGCCCTCACGCTGCACCCTGCCCCGCACACCCAGCAACCGCGCCTCCAGCACTTCACGGCGTTGCCGCTCGACCAGCTGCGGCCAGATGATGACATTGCTGCAATCGCTTTCGTCCTCCAGCGTCACAAACACAACGCCGCTGGCGCTGCCCGGCCGCTGGCGGGTGATCACCAGGCCGGCGACCGCGGCCGGCGCACCGTCCGGCAGTTTTTTAAGTTCGGCACAACTCAACCACCCGGCTGCCCGCAATTGGCGTCGCAACAAGGCGACCGGGTGCGCCCTGAGGCTCAGGCCCAGGGTACGATAATCGGCAACCACCGCCTCTTCGACCGTCGGCGATGGCAGCAACGGCAAACCTTCCGCAATACGCGGCTTGGGAAACAACGGGGAAGGCGGCACCAGGCCCGCCACATCCCAGCGCGCGCGATGGCGGTGGCCGCTGACAGAATACAGTGCATCGGCCGCAGCCAGCGCCGCCAGGTCGCGCCGGTTCAGTTGGCTGCGTTCGGCCAGGTCCTGCACATTGACAAAAGCCCGCTCCCGCCGCTCCGCCAACAAACGTTCACCCGCATCGGCGGACAACCCCCTGACCAGGCGCAGACCCAGGCGCAATGCCGGCTCACCGCCCTGGCCGCGCTCCAGTACGCAATCCCAGTCGCTGGAACGAATATCGACCGCCCGCACTTCGACACCATGCCGGCGGGCCATCTGCACCAGTTGTGCCGGTGCATAAAACCCCATCGGCTGACTGTTGAGCAGCGCGCAGGTAAATGCGGCGGGTTCATGGCATTTCAACCAGGCGGAGACATAGACCAGCAGCGCAAAACTGGCGGCATGCGATTCGGGGAAACCGTATTCGCCAAAACCCAGTATCTGCTGAAAAATCTGCCGGGCGAATTCAGTGCTATAACCTCGGTCCTGCATCCCCCGGACCAGGCGCTCCTCGAATGGCCCCAGACCGCCCTTGCGCTTCCAGGCCGCCATCGCGCGACGCAGACGATCGGCCTCGCCCGGGCTAAAGCCCGCCGCGACAACCGCCAGTTGCATGACCTGCTCCTGGAAAATGGGTACGCCCAGCGTGCGCTCCAGCACCTTGCGCACCTCCGGGCTGGGATAGCTCACCGCTTCTTCGCCCCGCCGCCGGCGCAGATAAGGGTGCACCATGCCGCCTTGTATCGGCCCGGGGCGAATGAGCGCAATCTCGACCACCAGGTCGTAATAATTCCTTGGCCTGAGGCGAGGCAGCATTGCCATTTGCGCCCGCGACTCGATCTGGAACACACCGACGGTATCGGCACGGCAAATCATGTCGTAAACCCGCGGGTCTTCGGCCGGTACCGTCGCCAGCGTCAGGTGGCGACCGCGAAATTTCTCAATCAGGCCAAAACTGCGCCTGATGGCGGCAAGCATACCCAGGCCGAGCACATCCACCTTGAGCAGTCCCAGTTCATCGAGATCATCCTTGTCCCACTGGATCACCGTGCGCTCGGGCATGGCTGCATTTTCGACCGGCACCAGTTCCGCCAGCGGACCCTGCGAGATCACGAAACCACCCACATGCTGCGAAAGGTGACGCGGGAAACCGATCAGCTCGCGCACCAGCGTCAGCAAACGATGCACGGCCGGGTTTGCCGGGTCGAACCCGGCTTCCACGACCCGTTCATCCTGGACCTCCCGGCGATCCCAGCACTGCATGGCCCGTGCCAGGCGGTCAACCTGTAACTGATCCAGCCCCAGGGCCTTGCCGACATCGCGCATTGCGCTGCGGGGCCGGTAACTGATGACGGTAGCCGTCAGCGCCGCCCGCTCACGGGTGTATTTCCGGTAGATGTACTGGATGACTTCCTCACGCCGCTGGTGCTCGAAATCCACATCGATATCCGGTGGCTCGTCGCGCTCGCGCGAAATAAAACGCTCGAACAGCATCGACATGCGCGCCGGATCGACCTCGGTGATACCCAGGCAAAAACACACGGCGGAGTTGGCGGCCGAACCCCGTCCCTGGCAGAGGATGCCGCGGCGCCGGGCAAACCTGACGATGTCGTGAACGGTCAGAAAATACGGTTCGTAGGCCAGTTCACCGATCAGCTGCAACTCGCGCTCGACCTGCTCCCCGACCGCTTTCGACGCGCCGTCAGGCCAGCGCCAGGCCAACCCGGCTTCGGTCAGCTGGCGCAAATAACTGGCGGGTGTTTCGCCCGCCGGCACCAGTTCCCGCGGGTACTCGTAGCGCAACTCATCCAGCGAAAAACGACAAAGCCCGGCGATCAGCCGGCTTTGCTCCAGCAGGTCTCGTGGATAGAGACGCAGCAGGCTTTCCCGGGAGCGCAGATGACGTTCACCATTGCTGTACAGCGCATCCCCGGCCTCGGCAACCGTGGTACGCAACCGGATTGCCGTCAGCGTATCCTGCAACGCGCGTCTTCCGCGCCGGTGCATATGCACATCGCCACAGGCCACCAGCGGCAGCCCGAGTTTTTTGCCGAGCGCGTTCGATTCGGCCAGTTGCCTGCGGTCCCGGCCATGCGCCAGCAATTCGACCCCCAGCCAGACCTTCCCGGGGAACCGGCGCGACAGCCAGGCGCCATGGTTCTCAGCGGATCCGGTTTTGGGAAACCAGATCAACAGGCAATCGCGCAATTCCGTCAGCGCCGGCCGTTGCAGCTCATAACTGCCTTTTTCCGCTGCCCGGCGGCTCCGGGTAATCAGCCGGCACAAACTGCCATAGCCGATGCGGGTGCAGGCCAGGACCACCAGGTGCAAGCCATCGTCGAGGTGAAATTCACTGCCGATAATCAGCTTCAGCCGATGCTCCCTGGCTGCCGCATGGGCGCGGACGACGCCGGCCACCGAGCATTCGTCAGTGATGGCCAGCGCGCTGTAACCCAGCTCTTTTGCCCGCCGGACCAGCTCCCCGGGATGGGATGCTCCGCGCAGAAAAGTGTAATTACTCAGGCAATGTAATTCCGCATAGCCCGGGAGTTTCATGCAAACAAGCCATGCAGGTACCAGCGGCGGGCGCCCTGGCGCTCACGGTATATCCACAACCATTGCTGATACGCATTACGCGCCAGGTAATAATCGCGGCTGATATCGGCGCCATCCCACCAGCCGCTTTCGATGCGCTCCGGCCCGGCCTCGATACGCAGCCGTCCCTCCTGCCATGGCCATCCTTGTTGCTGGCGAAGGGGTGTTGGCGATTTCAGCAGCCACAGTGGCCGGTTGAGTTGCACGAAGTGGCCGCTCTCGTGGCTGGCGACCGGTTCCACCCGCCGCCAAGCCCGGTCGGGGCGGTAATCCGGTTGCAGGCCAACCCCGTAAACGGCGCGCCGGCCCAGCCGTGCCCGCAAACATTCCACCAGGCGCCCTGCCGACAGCCCGCCGCCACCCATGCGCTGGCGGCTGGCCAGTAAATCACCGCTGACCGCCGTCAGCGGCTGCAACCGCCCCGCCCGCAGAGTCAGGGCCACGACCGGTTCCGGCAGTTCGATACGCTCCATATGGCCACCGAGCAAGGCATGAAAATGCTCCGCCTGGTAAGCGGGCGATAGCAGGCGCAGGACGACCGGGCTTGCCGGCGCCCGCAGGTGGTGAAGTTTGAGTTCCACCAGTTGCACACCGGACTGGCGGACTACCAGGTACCGCTGCAATTGCTCAAACAGCGGCCGTATGGCACGCATCAACCGCTCACGATCCAGGTACTCCGAATGCAGATCGACGGACAAGCTGAAACGGCTTGCCGGTACCCACGCGGTACGGGCTTCCGGCAACCGGCCCAAGGCCCGATCCAGTTCAGCCAGGCGTTCAACGCCCAGGCGCCGGGCAAAACCTTCACGCGGCAGGCGCAGACAATCACCGAGCCGGCGCAACCCCATTTCATCCAGGGCCTTTACCACTCGCTGCGGCCAGTTCAGTCGCTGCAAGGACAAGCGACTCAATACACCGGTCAGCATATGGGTCTTTTCGACCCGGCTCCCCGGCGCACCCCTGGCC
>BFAU01000086.1 GCA_008975185.1 bacterium MnTg04
CGGCCAGCATTTCGTCGTTCGCCGCCCGGCACGATAACAGCACGATCTCCTGCAAATCCTCGGCCAGCGATTCGAAGTCCTGCTGGTTAAAAATTGCCTCCAGCGTGGCGCACGGCTCGTGCCACCCGGGGTAGTAATAATGTTTCGCCGCCTTGTGAAGGCCAAACGCCAGGTCGTTATAGGGTCCGATCCACTCGGCTGCATCGATCGTGCCGGTCTGCAAGGCGGTAAAGACATCCGCGCCGGGGACGTTGACCGGCGTGCCTCCGGCACGTTTGAGTACCTCGGCTCCCAGGCCCGGTATCCTCATCTTCAGCCCCTGCAGGTCTGCGACGCTGTTGATCTCTTTGTTGAACCAGCCCGCCATCTGGGTACCGGTATTGCCGGCCGGCGCCGGCAGCAGGTTGAACGGCGCATAAAGTTCCTTCCACAACTCCCAGCCACCGCCGAAGTATAGCCAGGCGTTCATTTCCTGCGCGTTCATGCCAAACGGAACGGCTGCGAAGAATTGCGCGGCCGGCGCCTTGCCCTTCCAGTAATAAGCCGCCCCATGCGCCATCTGCACCGCGCCGGAGGAAACCGCATCGAAGGCCTCATAAGCCGGCACCAATTCGCCACCGCCATACACCTTGATTCGAATCCGGCCGTTACTGGCCTTTTCTATGCGTTTTGCCAGCCGGTTGGCGCCGACTCCCGCGCCCGGAAAATTCGGCGGCCAGGTGGTCACCATTTTCCATCGATGTACCTTGCGGTTTTCGCTGACCGCCGTGGTCGCCTGCTCTTGCCCGCAAGCGGCTAACCCGGCCACGATCGCACCCGCGCCCAGCCCCTTGATCAGATGCCTTCTTTTCATGCCAGATCCTGTTTTTCCGCGAAAAACGAATAATGCATCAAGCATCTGACCGGCACCATATCGGGTTCGATCTGGGAGAGAAGCACCGAGAGGCCCGACTTTTTGTCTTTATCGCCCACTAATAGTAGTAATTTTACCAACAACAATATTATTCCCCCCACTTTCTCTATTTTCTTCTCTTAGTGTCTTTGTTTGCTGTTGTATGGCCACAGGATCCTGTTTCGTGGAGATTATTGGCAATTTATTGCGAAATACGACAGGAACGGGGCATCCCTGCCCCGGCGGCTCTCTTCCCTGACAAAGCTTTTCAACTCGCCGCAAAGCCAGTGTGCGCCATCCACCGGCACCTGTCTGTCGGGATTCTTTGACACTGTGCGTAGGCGCATGCCCACAATATCGGCACGGAGGAACCGCCGATGATCGGATTGTTGCAAAGGGTCAGCCGGGCCGCTGTTATCGTCGACGGCCGAACGATCGCGAAAATCGAACGCGGCCTGCTGGTGCTGGTCGGCGTCGAAAAAGACGACACGCAGCGAACGGCGGAACGGCTGGCGGAACGGCTGCTCGATTACCGGGTGTTTGCAGACGGCGAGCAGCGCATGAACTTGGGGCTCAGGGATGCCGGTGGCGGGCTGTTGCTGGTACCGCAGTTCACGCTGGCGGCCGATACCCGCAAAGGACTGCGCGCAAGTTTTGCCGCGGCGGCAGACCCGGCGCTTGGCCGGCGCCTGTTCGACGAACTGGTGCGCCATGCCAGCCAACTACACCAACCGGTCGAGACCGGCGAATTTGGTGCAGATATGCAGGTCTCGTTGGTCAACGACGGGCCGGTCACGTTCTGGCTGCAGATCGGGCCTTGAAATACACCAGCGGCTGAGTATTTTCTGGCCCAGTGGCGTATGATTTCGACTCCAAACCCTAACAGGAGAGGCGTATGGGTCTCGGTGGCATCAGTGTCTGGCAACTGCTGATTATCCTGCTGATTGTCATCGTGCTGTTTGGCACGAAACGACTAGGTACGATCGGCAAGGATCTCGGTGGCGCGGTGAAAGGCTTCCGCAAGGCCTTCGATGACGGTGAAAAAGAACAGGCGGCTCAACAGATCAGCGCGCATCCGGAGTCAGGCGATGACCAGAAATCCGGCGAAAGCCGGCAAGCGGAAGGCGCAGACAAGACTGAACAAGACTGATGTTTGATATCGGCTTTTGGGAGCTGGTCATTCTGTTTGCCCTGGCGCTGGTTGTGCTGGGGCCAAAACGATTACCGGAGCTGGCCGCGACCCTGGGTCGCTGGCTTGGCCGCGCCCGCTTCATGGCACGATCCCTGAAGACCCAGATCGATACCGAGCTGGCGATCGAACGGGCGAATGAGGCCGCGGCAAAGAAAGACCAGGAAAAGAAGGACCAGGCAGCGGAGCCGACCGACCGTGACCCAGGTTGACGAGCAGCCTGCCGGCAACCCTGCCGGCGAGGCCAGCCTGATTTCGCATTTGCTGGAACTGCGGACCCGGCTGATGTACGCGGGTATCGCCGTCATTGTCCTGTTTTTCTGTTTATGGCCGTTTAGCGACCACCTGTTTGCGCTCGCCGCGGCGCCGCTGATCGCACAAATGCCCGAGGATTCGACGATGATTGCCACACAGGTGGCATCGCCGTTCCTGACCCCGTTCAAACTCAGCATCGTGGCCGCGGTATTCCTGGCGATGCCGGTGATCCTTTACCAGATCTGGGCCTTTGTCTCTCCCGGGCTGTATCAGCGAGAAAAGCGGTTTACCGTACCGCTGCTGATATCGAGCATTTTGCTTTTTTACCTGGGTGTCGCCTTTGCCTATGCGGTGGTATTCCCGCTGATGTTCGCTTTCTTTAACGCGGTAGCGCCGGAAGGTGTCGCCGTGATGACCGATATTTCACATTACCTGGATTTCATCCTGGTCATGTTTTTCGCCTTCGGGATGGCGTTCGAGGTGCCGGTCGCCACCGTCTTGCTGGTCTGGAGCGGTTTCGTCACGCCCGCCAGCCTGCGTGGCAAGCGCACCTATGTTTTTCTGTCCTGTTTCGTATTCGGCATGTTGTTGACGCCGCCCGATATCATTTCGCAGACCCTGCTGGCCGTCCCGATGTACCTGCTTTTTGAAGTGGGCATCGTCATGTCGCGAATCCTGGTCCCGGGTTACAAGGAAGTCGAGGCGCAACAAGCGGAAACCCCCGATGACTGAGCGTCATTGGCCGCTTTGACCGGCCATTGCGATCGCTGCCCCGAATAGACAGCCGTTGCCGGTTTCGCGATAATTATGGGAAATCATCGGATATGATGGCTTTGATTGATATCGCCGAGCCTGTAAAATCAACGCCTGACCCAGGGGAGCGCAGCTCATGAATCGCAGGTTTCCAATATTCCAGGTTTTTGCCGGTTTTCTTGTATTAGCGGCACTGACAACAAACACGGCATCTTCGGCGGGCCTCATCGCCACCGAAGATCTGTTCAAACCCAGCGAGTTCAGCAATGTCCGCATGTCCCCGGACGGGATGTTTATCGCCGCCATCGCCCGAACACCCGCGCAGCCTGACGGGCAAAATCTGATCGTCATGGATCTCAGCGATCGTTCCGTCAAGGTACTGACTGGTTACCCGGCGGATGAGGTCACCCGGTTCTGGTTGGTCACCG